>JANQSX010000158.1 GCA_028279085.1 Bdellovibrionales bacterium | reverse complement strand
GGATTTCTTTCAGACACTTTTTTTGTTCTTCTGTTAATTTTTTTTCTGTTTGGTTTCCGGCTTTCGCCGGAATGACGAAGTCTTTTGGAATGACGAAGTCTTTTGGAATGATGGAGTTTTTCAAGATGGTGGACTGAGAAGGTTTTAGGGTTTTCTGTTTTTCTGTCTTTGTTTTTTTATGAGCTTTAAGTAGTGATCCTTTTAAAGGCGGAAAATTTAAGTGAACCACCGGTCCAAGCTTATATTTATAATATTTGGCAAGCCAAAAAAGCCACTTAAGTCGATTGGAAGAGATTGATTTTCGTTCTTTGTCCTTATTTAAAATCTCCTTTATCTTAAAGGATTTTTTCATTGTTTGAGTTGGGATTTTTTTTAAAATTACTGCTGAAACCACTTTATTTTTCAAAGGGACTAGAACGCAGTCCCCTGGGTAAAAAAGTTTTTCCGAAGAATAAATTAAGTTTTCTTTTAAGTTTAAAGAGAGAGCCACTTCGTAATAAGTGCGCTCCAATAAAGAGGATTTTTCCATATCTTTTTGAATCTGTCTTTAATAAAAAGTTAGCGATATTTTTCGTAAAAATCTCTAATTCGTTCCTGTTCAATAGGAGAAAAATTTTTTGAAATTTTATTTTTTCCGGAAAGCATACTTCTTTTTGTCCATTTTTTATTTGGTTTTACACTTTGTACAGCATTTAATTGTATCTTTACTTCTGTTGAATTTTGACGAAAAAGTCTTTGAGAGGGAAAAAAGAAATGTCCTGGATAGAGCTTATAATCCCAGGCCAAAAGCAGTTCCCCGGAAACCCACTTCCAGGAACGAATAACAAATTCATCCTGTTCCAACCACAATTGAGCCTTTTTCATACTGATTTGATACTGTACCTTTCCCCCGTTCCGGCGCAGGCGAACAAAAGAATCAGAGCCTTGACCTTCTTTTCTTTCCGGTGGATTAAAAGGAGCCACTTTCCATAGAGAAAAAAGTTTTTTTAATCTATCGGCGTTTCTCAAGTGAAAAGGTCTATCCAAATGGTAGTAAGAAATCGAATGTTTTTGAATTTTATTATTTTCATCTCTGAATATTTTTTTGTTTCTTTTATAGAGGAAGCGCAAATGAAGATCTTTTAATTCTTTTTTATTAGCACTGACATCCAAACGCATTTCCTGGGAATTTAGTATCCACCAGGTTTCTGTTAATATAATTGGCTCCACTCCTTGTTTAAAGGAAAGCTCTTGTGTGATTCGATAAGCTCCTCGCCCCTGGGTATAGGCTAAGTGAGAAAGGATCATGGAATAAGTGGGAATATAAGCTACCGCCGGCTTCAAAAAGCTAATGAAAACAAATAAAAATAATACCTTTTTCTTCATGTTAAATAGAAAAACTCCGATAAAAACTTTAGTTATGGTGAGATATTTTCGTCTTATTTTTTCCTGCTTTGTTTTAACACTGGGTATCTGGTTTTTCAATGCCTGTTCTGGTGCTGCCGGTAGAAGAGCCGCTATTTTAGGCTCTATTCAGCCTGGTTTGGAAGTGGCGGAATTGGAAAAACCCGTAGAGGAGCTAACGGACGATGAAGTGAAGCAAGTCCTGGATGAACAAGCGGAAACAGAATCAGAGCCGGAACCGGATGATCCGGAGGAATTTAACTATTTTCCTTATGATTTGCAGTTAGACACTATTGCTTTTATGAGTTGTGAAAATAATAATTATTTTACTGTTAAAGCCGGTTCTTTTTTTTCCCGAAGTGGTCTTCGCTTAAGTGAATATTTCCTAAAGAGAAAAAGCTCCGGCAATTTAAAGGCTCTTATTGAAAGTTCCACAAAATATAGAGCCAGCCCTCACCTTTCCATTGCTCATAAGTTTGAGCTTATAACCAGTCTTCCGGGCTCTACTGTTTTTTTTCCTGTGCGGCTTAATCGTGTAGTTGATGAGTTAATTGTTGCCGGCAATAGTCGTATTAATCAAGTGGGAGGAGAGTTTATTGAAGCTAAAATAGCAAATGGTAGATCTGCATCTCTCTTTGCTAGAGCTTTTAATGGAGACTATCGCTTGTTCTTATCTTATGTCGGAGGACAACATAGCAGCACTCTTCATCAAACCGGCGGGGAATGGGGAGTGGATGCTTACGGGCGAGTTTATTCTGTTAGAATGGATGAATATCGGGATGCCCGTTACACTTTAAATTCTGTTTCTGAAGAAAAGCGCCCGGAGGAGTCTCAACAAACAGCTTGGGCCTGTCCGGACTCTTTGAAATTGGAAATCAGAAGACACCCTAAAAATACTTTTAAATCACAAGAATGGTATGACAAACAAAGTGAGGCTTATAAACAACAATATCCCACTTTACAAGCAGCTTTAAATGCTCCTGAAAAACATCGGGTTCCTCCTAATGAGGTCAGTTGCTCTGATTCCAGCTCGGGGGGTGTGGCTCGTCAGGTAGCAGCCACTGTTCTAAATAATGAGTGGAATATTAATATTGGCAGTAAATGTATATCACCTAAAAGCTCTTCTGTTTTTTGCTATAATAACATCACTAGTAGAGGCTATCCTTTTGAGCGGGTGGCTATTGGTGATTCAGATTGTGGAGCCAGTAGAAAAGCTTACTGTCCTCACTTTCTTTCCATTTGCGTTAGAAAAAACTAAGTGTAAAAACTTTCTTCTTAGCTATGCAGTTGGCTTATAAGCGGCACGCAATGTCCACTTATCGCTCACTAATTGGACATTTCTTGTATATCAGTGTTACAAGACATAAAACATGAAAAAACAGTGTGTCTTAAAGAAAATATTTATTTTGTTATGTATTTTTTGTGCTCCGGCCGCCGCCTTTGATCCTCAAGGTCCTCTTGCTTTGGCAATGGGCGGATCCGGCAGAGCTGTTACTCAAAGGGGAGCGGAGTATCATCTGCTTAATCCGGCCAGTCTGATTCATTCTCAAAATTTTCATGGAGAAGGTTTTTATGTTTTTGGGCAAGATAAAAGAAAACCTTATTGGGGAGTTTCTCTTACAGAGAACAGACAGATTCCTTTGGCCTTAAGTTACATGAGAGAAAGGGAGTCGGAAGAACAATATTTAAGTATCAGCACAGCGGCTTTTATTCTTCCCGGTTGGAGCTTAGGATTGAGTTTAAGCCGATGGCAACAGGTATCAAAAGAAGATGCCTATTGGAATATTCAAAGTGGTATTTTAATAAAACCCCAAAAATCCCCTTTTTCAATAGGAGCCACTTGGGATCACATTCTTCCCGTCAAAGGGCCTTATACGGGAAAAAGAAGATGGGGGATGGGTCTGGGTTATCAAGTTTATAAATGGCTGCACTTAAGAGCGGACGGTCTTTATAGTGAGGAAAAAAAATGGCTCTTTAATGGAGGAGGAGAAATTCTCATTAGTGGTTTTTTAATCTTGAGGCTCGGAGGTCGTTGGTATCTGACACAAAAAAAATTTCTTTTCTCAGGAGGCCTAGGGCTTACTGCAAAACAGTTGGCTGTTGATTATAGCATCAGCCAGGATGAAGATACGGAACAGTGGCTTCATGCTATTACTGTTCGGGGTTCTTTTTAGGTGTTTGTTTGGCCGGATCACGCTCTCCCAATGGAACTGTTTTTACTATTTCTTTATCTTTTTCCAGAAAAAACTCTACCGGATGCTTTACCCAACCTTCCTGACCAGGATAATAACGATAACGGGATAAAGCTCTAAGAGCGGAGTTATCCAGAGCGGAATGACCGGAAGAATTTTTAAGCTGAATCTTTTCTACAAAACCTCCTGAGTTAACATAGTAAAAAACCTCTACCCTTCCCTCCCACTTTTTTTCTAAAGCTTCCTGGGGATAAACCGGCATGGGGTTGCCTTCTAACTGTTTTAACTGTTTGTGAGAACGGGCGGAACTGGATTCTAAATCCGGAATGGTTTTTTTACTAGAGTCGGAAGATTCACCTTCTGCCGGTTCTGACTTTTTTCCCTCCTCAGCGGAATCTTTTGGATTAGAAGCAGCTTCTTCCTGAGTTGCAGCAGCTTCTTCCTGAGTTGCAGCAGCTTCTTCTTTTTTTGCTGTTTCTTCAGCCGGTATTTTTTCGTCTTCGTCCACCCATTCCTCTTTGGTATTTGAAGAATCCGGTTGTTTTTGAGTTTCTTCCGCCGGCAAGGCTTTTTCAGAGTCGGTAATATTCGTTGACTCTGAGTTGTTTTCTTTTGGCTTTTCCGTTAATGCTTTGTCAGGGGCTTTGGGTGTTTGGCTTTTTG
>JANQSX010000177.1 GCA_028279085.1 Bdellovibrionales bacterium | reverse complement strand
TCCGACAAGCTTACACCACTTGAATTCATGTTGAACCACTACCGCCACCAGTTGAACCACTACCGCCACCAGTTGAACCACTACTGCCACCAGTTGAACCACTACTGCCACCAGTTGAACCACCACTGCTACCAGTTGAACCACCACTGCTACCAGTTGAACCACCACTGCTCCCCTCTGGACATTCCATACATAAGTATATTTCACCCGCACCATAAGCAGTATCTGTGCATTTCTTTCCACATCGATATCTTTGATCTCTCCTTACATCCCCTGACAAAATTCCGTCAGAGTCTGGTGGACACTCTCCTGGAGTATGACCTAAGTCCTTATTATGAAAACTGACGTAACGCTTTTCTCCACCTTCTGTCATTGCTTTTTTTATTAGTTTATCACAAAGGTTTGTAATCTTCTCTTCATCTTCATCTCTCCATGGTTTTTTACCAGGCCGATGAGTTTGACAGTTAACAAATGAAGTTTTAATAAAACAGTTCTCATTCGGATCACAGCGATTTTCCTCCTCATTATACTCAGCTCCTATTACTGCACAGATATCCTGACCATCCAAATTTGGATCCACACAATCCACAATCTCTTTGCCACTACTAGAACCCGGGTCCACAACAAAAGGTATCTCCACATTATAAGGTGTCATCATTGTGTAACCATCATCACTACTACCATCAATTCCATCTCTTTTTATTTTTAATTGGAGAGATATTTGTGCCACCTTTATCTCATATGTTTTATCCACAAAAGTGCCTGAATCTGGTGGCTCTTCAACTCTTCTTTTACGTTCTATAGTATCTATAGAGTCTTTATGTTTCCATGTAAGGCTGTGCACTTCCCATTTACCATCTGCAAATTCAAAACCCTCTCCTATAGGGTCTCCCGTCTCTCCCCAACCTACATATTTTTCAATCGTTAAATCTTCCGGAGCTGTACCGGGAAAATCTTTACCTCTAAATTCATTCAGTCCATCTTCACCACTACAACCAAAACCTTTGAAGAAATATCCCAGGCTGGAGGAAAACTCATTAACCTCACTGGCAGTGACAGATTCTGTTTGAAAGCGCCAGGTATCCACTCCCAGCTTTGTGACCGCCAGGGCTAAAAAGCCAAGCAATACAGCTGATATCATCAATTCAACTATTCCCACACCTGACTGAGATAATTTCTTGTAGATTTTTATTTGATTTTTCATTAAAAAATGACCTGCAAATTTTTTATACAACTCAAAATAACTTCTTTAAAAAGATAGTATCATTAAAAAACAGTGTTTTCAAAAAATTCAGCAATTTAGAAAAATCATCGATTAAAATTCATACAATAATAAAAAAAACAATAAAAACGATAAGTTATATTGTATCGTATTTAAACACCCTCTTTGAGTTTTTAATAGTTTCCCTTACTGTACTTCTTGCTTTTCTTACGTACCACCGTATATAGTTTTATATATGGAGAAAAAACAAATTATTGTATTTGTTGTTTTAGTTACAATAGCCACATTCGTTCTTATCATTTTGTCTCCAAAGAAACAAGAACTACCACAAGACATCACTTCGCAAGATATTAAATCAATAAAAAAAAGAAGTAAAAAACAAAGAGAAAAAGCTAGAGAAAAACAACGCAAAATTATTGAAAGATATAGAAAAAAACAAAAAAAGAGGAAGGCTGCCAGATCTACAAAAATCAATTTCAAAAACTATGATTTACAAAGAGAAAAAAGTGAAGTCGTAAAGAAAAAGTTTCTCAAAGAGATCTACTTAAAAGGGACATTACCAAAAAGATTTATTTATTCTGAAATGGATTTAGATACGGACGACCCCGTGAAAATCATGATAGGAGAACACCCTTTTGAAGATGAGCACTTAGTAATCGGAGCAACTACTGTAGTTCCTCCAAAAGCAGAAGATATTATAACTTATGTTAATGAATATAAAAATGCGTTTCCTCATATAAATCAATCTTTATTATCTCAACTAAAGCCCACAATAAAAGTGAACAATCCACGACCAGGTCTTAAGCAACTCAATGTATGGGAAGCACACAATCCAGGCACAGATAGAGCGGAAGTTATTGTCTATCTCGCTCGTTCGGATGAAAGAGGCTCTTACATTCTCTCTTATTCCGGGAAAACTTCCATGCTTGAAGAAAATGAAGACTATATCGATGAGCTTTTACAGTCATTAAAACCAAAAAAAGCACCAAAAAATATTTACAACCAACAATGACAAGGTCTATTCTGTTCATTTCTTTTCTCCTGGCTTTTTGCAGTTTATTTTATGAATTGATATTCTCTCAACTCATATCCGTTTTTATGGGGAGTACTATTCTCGGCTATAGTCTGGGTATAGGGACTTTTGTACTGGCTTTAGGAATAGGTTCTATAGTTTATGACACATTAACTATTAATCAATCAAAAAACTTAAAACGACTGTTTTATATTGAGCTGGCCTTATCTCTCTCAGGACTGATAGGAGGATATGTAACAATTATCTTTGCGCAATTTATCACCTCCTTTCCTTTTTTATTACAATCCCTTATTTTACTATTTCCCATTGTAATAATCGGATTTTTATCCGGAATGGAATTACCTTTATTAATGGGGGAAAAGCAGGAACTAAAAGAAAAATTTCATATTCTGGGACTGGATTGCATAGGAATGTTTAGCGCAGCCATATTGTTTCCGGCATGCTTTTTTTTACTGGGACTTTTTAAGACCAGCATTATCGTTTCCTGTATCAACCTTGGTGTAGCTTATACACTGCTCCCGCCAAAAAGAGCCTGTATGATAGAAAAAATAATTGTACTATCTATAGGTGTTGGTGCCTGCCTCCTTTTTATATTTGACTCTCATTTATCTGTTTTTAGACAGTCTTTATTCTTAAGAGGAGTTTCATGATCTTTACGCGAGTGTTGATCTTATCTTTTTGCAGTATGTGCTATCAACTACTAATGGCCCGAACCTTAGCGGAATTAACCCATGAATACATTTTATCATACAGTCTCTCTTTTGGCTTTTTTCTATTGGGTATGGGATTGGGAGGAATTTACTATGGACGATCTCTATCACATAAAGCTCCTCTAAATATATTTTTTATTATTGAAATACTATTAGCTATTTTTGGAGGACTGGCTGTCTTTTTGATATTTAGTTCATTTACTTTTATGAATGTATCTTTTTTTTCCGAACGGCATCTTTACCTTACAAAAGATGTTCTTCCTTATGTTTTTTTACTGGTTATGCAGTTTTTTGTTTTTTTTATTGGATTTCTTTCCGGATTGGAACTACCTGTCTGGCTAAAAGTAAAAGAAACAAAAAAACCTACTTCCCATATTTTAAGTGGTACGGGAGCTTTGTTAGGGGCCGGATATGTGGGAGGGTTTTTGGGTAGTGTGCTTGTGACTTTATTAATAGTTCCTGTTTTCGGAGTGCTGAAAACATGTATCCTGATTGGATTTATCAATGTAGTGACCCTTATGGAGTCTCTTTTCTCTCATAAACAATTTACTATTAAAAAAGGAATTTTTCTTTTTATTCCAGTGATTATTTTATACACTTGTGGAACACAGGATAAGCATCTTATGCAACTTCATCTAAAAACCTGGTACTTGAAGGCAGAATTAGCTCATTTTAATATAAAAAGCATAAAGTGGTTATTTAAGTTTACACAATCCCACAAGAACATATTAAGAATTGAATCCCCTTATCAAAATATTGATATTATCCCAAAAAACTTTTTAAAATATTCCATTCCATACCTAGATCTTTATGGCAAAGGAATGGCTCTTTATTTAAACCGGCAACCGCAGTTTTTCTCAAATTTTTGGAAAACCTACCATGAATCCATAGTAGTGGGAGGACCTTCTTTAACCGGTAAAGAGCCTGAAAATATTTTAATTTTAGGAGGAGGAGATGGACTACTGGCTTCACAAATTATTGAATTTTATAAAAATGTCAACACCATTACTCTTGTGGAAATCGATCCGGCTATGATTAAATTAGCAACAAACTATAGACCACTTAGTCAACTCAACCAGCAAGCTTTTAAAAATAAAAAAGTCAACATTATCATTGATGATGCTTTTACTTACATTGCCAAGGATAAAAAAAAATATGATGCTATATTTATTGATTTTCCCTTTCCCCGATCTTTTGATTTGTCCCGACTATACAGCATTGAATTTTATAAAAGAGTGAAAAACCGTTTAACTAAAAATGGATTTATCATATTGGATGTTCCTATATGGAAAGACCTTTATAATGAAACCTTAAATGTAAAACCCATGCCCCAGGATATTTTATACAGCACTTTAACCCATGCCGGGTACAAAACTATTTTTGCTTTTGGAAAAATGGAACCTTTTTTATTTCTCCAAACAGATAAAAAAAGTATCAGTCTTAAAAAGAAAAAAATAAAATATGAAGTTAGTGAACAAACAAGAAAAAATTTAGTTTCTATTCATAATATATTAGAAGATGTGGAGATCAAAAGTGAATATGTTAACTCGGTTTTCAAGCCCGTCCGATTCAGATACTAAATACTGGTATGGCTTGGACATTATCCGGTTCATTGTCACTCCCCCTATCGTCTATTTTCATGCTTATGAAATGCTGTTTTATGAAGATATTATTCCTTTTAAAACCGGTATTTTTGTTAGTATAAGCCGCTTTCTTATCATAAGTGTTTTTATTATCATATCCTTAATTTCATTTTTATATGGTTTAAAAAAAGTATCCAACAAAAGAAGAAAAAAACTAATCATTCTTTTACCTTTAGGTTTTATTGTTTTGTTATTTACCCAGGGTGATGAACCTTTTAAAGATCTTTACACAGATTGGGATATTTTTTGTTTTTTAGCGGTTAGTATTTTATCTTTATATGGTCTGGAAAAATTTAAAAAATTGATTACGCCAGCGGCTGTTATCGGTTTTATTTTATTGTGTGTTCCTTTATGGGAGTGGTTTCCTTCTGAAGACTCGTATTTAAAAAATATTCTGGTGGGAAACTGTGCTGCAAATGCTCCCGGGAATGCTTTTCCTATATTCCCCTGGATAGGATTGATATGGTTTTGCTATGGTTTGGGAGTATGGACCAGAAAAGGAAGTATAAACTACTTATCAAAATGGACAAAAGTTGAATCATTCATTTGGTTAGCTCTCTTTATCGTAGCTTTCCCTCAATGGGGTGCTTACTATTCCGCTCCTTTAGGCCCTGGCTTTTTTTGTTTTATGCTAAGGCAAACGCCTTTTATTTTCTGGAGCCACTTTATAGTGATTTTGTTTCTTATGCGTTTATCACTTGTTTCAACTGTAAATAATTTTCTAGCTCAACTCAAAATCTGCCACTGGCTGAGACAACTAATGTGGATGCGCCTTTTCGGGATATGTTATGTAACCCATTTTATTTTTATCGGTCTATACTACTTGTTTATTCCCACTAGGTTTAATGAAATTTATTGTCTTACCGGTGCGATACAAGCTTTTGTACTGACAGAAATATCTGTTCGCAGTGTGGTTTACATGAGTCAGAAGATCTTTCAGAAAAAAGAAGCGGCCACTCACAAATAACTATTTACATTGAAAAGTAATATCCGTGTATTCTCTAAAAACCGGCATAGTTCTGGTTGTACTATGAGCATTTCGATCACCTGTTTCCACAGTGTTATCTGATCCGGCATACCTTCCCCCATAGGTATTCATTGAATTATATTGTCCCCCTCTGTATCCTCCGGTACTTATAGAATCTCCAACTCCGGAGGCGACTGTCCCACCTCCGTAAGCACCACTTCTATATCTATCTTTATATGCACTATAGTTGCTATGATAAGAGGTATCAGATCGTGTTCCCATATTTTCTTTTTTTTCTACAATAGCTTTTATCATATACTTTCCTTCACAAAAGTTTTTAATACTCTGTTTTACATTTTGTAAGCCTTTCTTATGAGCTACACTCCAACTAGTGATATGCCCGGGACGCTCAGAGTAGGACATTTCTCCATACACATTCAATTCAATCAGTCCTTTTTTAACAGGATTATATGTTCTTTTTTTAAACTCATGAGAAGGATAATAATAATGAAAAGTGGTACAGGAAACACAAAAAAGAAGAGAACTAAAAAATAAAACACTTTTTAAGTACATACACACCTCCTCATTGTTTTCGATTATTTTAAAGTGAAATAATCTATTTAACAATAAGATTTTGTTTTGATTTTATTGACAATAAATTCTTCCAGCACTGCCGGATTTTTAGGATCTGTGGAAAACACGGACTGTTGTTCACAACGTTTTTTCTCACTAATAAGCCATTTTAAAATACGAGCTAACTTTTTATTTTTCTTATCCTGGAAAAAAGGATCGTTTTTTAAGGCATCACGAGCTTTTTTTATAGAACGCATTTCACCGGGATCTTTAGTGGAAACATCATAACAATGTAAATCATACTTTTCCACATCTTCAGGAAGCAGGCCCAAAAAATGCACTTCCGGTGCACTAAAGTCCGCATTACGAATGAGACTGGCGGCCGATCCAGCCTTCAAAGTACGATAAATATTTTGTAGAGTATAGGCATCCAAATCTCCATAAAAGAAAATAGGAATTTTTAACTGATTTTGAATGGTTTTGCACCAACCACGAACGGCATTGCTCGGAACCCCTTGCGCACCCATAATGATACAATTATGCCTTTTGGTCATTCCATTAGCCACCAAAGTATTGGCCGTACCCTCTGATTCTACCACTAAACAGAAATCCAGTTTTCCTTTTTTCTTAAGTTGAAATTGTTGAGGTTTGTTCTTCGGTTGAAAAGGAGTTGTTCCCAAAGAACTAAGATCAACCACCGCTTTGGTATTATCCGAGAGAGTTTCTGTCACTACTAAATTTTTGGAATAAGTCTGTCCTCCTCGATCATTGGCAAAGCAATTCATTTCTTCACGATACACTTCCAGCATATCACAAATAAAATCAATAACAGAATCACTTTCACTCTGACTATCAAAATCCAGGGGTTTATAAAGAGAATCAGACTTAATTAAACCTTTACAGATATAATAAAGCTCCCTCTTAGTATTAACTAACCCTATCTTAATGTTATTTAATAAAATCTCCAGTAAAAAAACCGAGCGGGATATTTTTTGCACAGAAGAAACATTAAGCTCTGACTGCACTTTTTTTCCTTTAGGTATTAGGTAACCTTTTTTAGCATCGTATTCACTATTATCCAAGGAACATTTAACAGCAGATAAAACCGGTCGCTTGGCTTTTTCCAGGTCCTTCAACATGGTATCGCAAACCCGAATAGCCGCTTTCGGTATATTTTTATCCAACTTCCTTATTTGAATGACATTTTGTTTTTTAGCCATTTCTTATTCCTTCACCTTTAAGCCCTCTTTAATTTTTTCTTTAATCTCTTATGTTTCATTTTTGTTTTTATGTCTGCCTTTTTTTTCTTCTGTTTGCCAAGGTTCTTTTTTGTAGCCACTTTTTTCTTTTTATCAGATAATTTTT
>JANQSX010000173.1 GCA_028279085.1 Bdellovibrionales bacterium | reverse complement strand
CCACTCCTGATATTTCCTTCATAAAATAAACATCTCCATAATACATCCAAACTTTTACTCCAATAAGACCATAAGTAGTCAAAGATTCTGCGAAACCGTAATCAATATTAGCTCTTAAAGTATGCAACGGAATGCTCTTTTCGTTATACCACTCCGAGCGAGCTATTTCCGCTCCATCCAAACGACCGGATACACGTACCTTCACTCCTCGCACTCCTTGCCGAACAGCCGCAGCAACCGCTTTCTTTAAAGCTCTCCTCCAAGACACTCTTTTTTGCAACTGTAGAGCAATATTTTCCGCCACAAGTTGAGCATCCAAGTCCGCCTTCCTTACTTCCTGGATACTAACGCTTAACTTATGCTTTGTTTGCTTTTGAATATCCGCCTCCAAAGCATCAATACCAACTCCCTTTTTCCCAATCACAAAGCCAGGACGAGCTGTGAAAATAATGAGCTTGATTTGCTCACCGGTTCTTTCCACTTCCACCTTGGAAACACCGGCATTTTTCAATCTTCGCTTTACATATTTTCTTAACCGAAAATCTTCATGAATATTTTCAGCAAATTTTTTACCAGAAGCATACCATCTGGAATCCCAATTACGGATCACTCCCACTCTTAAACCAACCGGACTGATTTTCTGACCCATAATGACCTACCTTTCATCCAATATAATGTGAATGTGACTCTGTTTTTTCTTTCTATGGGACGCCTGACCTCGAGCCGCCGGACGATACCTCTTTAAATGAGGCCCCTGATTCACATAAATAGTTTTAACATACAGATTATCCACATCTATTACTTTCTTTGCTTCGGCGTTGGCTACAGCTGATTGAATAAGCGCTCTAATTAATTCCGCTGACTTCTTTTTTGAAAAAGACAACAAACCAATAGCTTCGTTTACATCTTTTCCACGAACTAAGTCAGCCACCAAACGTGCTCGCTGTGCTCCCACTCTTGTATATTTTAAAGATGCTTTTAATTCCATTTTTTTCCTCAACAACTATTTAAAAAGTAATATTTACTCCTCTATCCGCAAGCTCTTCTCTTATACGATCTTTTTCACTATCAGTAAGGCTCGTATTTCTTAAGTGAAGTTGCACTAGTGCAGTCAAAGGCGAGAACACACCAATTGCCAAACCACCACTTAATTGATTTCTACTTAGAGAAAGTGTCCTCAAAGAGGTTAAACCCATTAATTGATCAGACGACAGTTTCCTAAGTTGATTACCACTCAAATCTAATCGCTTTAAAGCTGCTAGATCCACAAACTGATTAGGTAGTAGCTTCCATATTTGATTATTATATAAACTAAGCCTTTCTAAAGAAGTCAAACCGGCAAACTGATTAGCCGAAAAACTTTCTAAATCATTACTTGATAAATCAAGTACTTTTAAAAAAGTTAAACCTGCAAATTGATTAGCTGATAAAATTTCTATTCTATTAGCACCCAGATGCAGTTGCTCCAAAGAAACTAAACCGGCAAACTGATCAGACCATAAACCCGCTATAAGGTTTGACCTCAGGTTAAGAATTTTTAAAAAACTCAACCCGGAAAAATCACCTACTTTCAAATTGTCTATAGCTTTTCTAACCAAATCCAAAGCTAATATAGCTTTTAAATCCTCAACTGTTATTTTTGAACAATCCTCCTTTTCCGCCTTTTCTAAAATAGCATCTCTTATTTGTGGTGTTCTATCACACACAGCAAGTATCTTTATTGATGTTCCAGATAAACCTGCACTTAAGCTAGGCATTGTCACTGATTCAGTACCTACACTTGTCGCTGTTCCCGCTTGTTCCGCCGCTTTTGCCTGAGCTCTTAACTGAACTTCTTCTCTCTCGGCTGCCTCTATAGCTGCCTTTCGCTCTTCTTCCTCTTTGGCTTGTTCTTCTGCAGAAAGATCACCTGTTTCTGGGCTTTTCTTTCCACAATTAAATAAAAAGAAAAAACAACACGTTGTCATAAACAATAAAAATATAAATTTTCTAAACATAATATTTTTCCTTATTTTTTTTGCACCTGAGATTTTTTTCCTCCTGCATGAGCATTGAATACTCGTGTAGAAGCAAACTCTCCAAATTTTTGTCCTATCATATTCTCTGAAACATATACGGGAACAAACTTTTTACCATTATGAATGGCAAAAGTTAAACCTACCGCATCCGGAGTAACAACCGAACGACGAGACCATGTTTTAATTACTTTTTTATCACCACTTTTTTTGGCTTTATTAATCTTCTCTATCAAGTGATAGTCTATAAAAGGACCTTTTTTTACTGATCTTCCCATTATGTTTTTACTCCTTTTTCTCATCTGGATTCTGAACCAAAGCTTCCCCCGCGGAAGCCTGAGGTCCGGAATGACCACCTTTGTTCACTCAGTCTTCTGATTGCAGAGATACTTCTCTACAACTACCCAGATCTACTACATCTGATAATGGCTCTAATATAGCCCTTCCATCTGAACTTCTTTGAGCCAGCTTATAATTACCTATATCACAACCTGAAACATCATGCCCTCGTCCACATAAATAATCACCTGCACTGCCCCTGAAACCTGTATCTCTCCTTTCAAAAGTAAATTGTATAATTACCATTAATGTTGACAGATTAGACTTGTGTATTTTTACACATTCACCTGGATTAGCAACAACTGGATTAACATTAGCTTCACGACCTTTTTCATTATCCCACCAATAAAGTTCCAAAGATTTTGAATATTCTTTTAAATAATTAATACCTCCCTGCGTATAAGCAGTCACTTGAAAATTATTATCAGATTCACTAGGAACAGTAATAGTCATATAAACTATTTGATTACACTGCTTGTTTGTCTCATCCCATATCCAATCCTCGCCCTTCGCTTTACAAGCTTCTTTGGTCATATCTTCATTAGCTATAGAAGCTACAGCTTTACACTGCTTACTCGACTCATCCCATGTCCAACCAGCACCTTTTTTACCACAATCCTCTTTAGTGGTAGCAGCCTCTACACATTCTTTTTTTTCAACATTCCATATCCATCCTTCACCTTTATCTTTACATTTATCTTTCGCACTCTTTCCACAACCATTTAAGGCAAAAACAAAAAGAGAAAATCCTACTATCATAAGCTTATTCATTCTATCCTCCTTATTACTAAGCTTTCGCCCCTTTATCATAACGACGACGAATAATCATTTTATCCGTTCTTTTATTATTTCTTGTTCTATATCCTTTACACGGTTTTCCCCAAGGAGTCATGGGGTGATTTCCTTTACCCACACCTTCTCCTCCCCCCATAGGGTGATCAATAGGGTTCATAGCCATACCACGTACTTTTGGCCTCCATCCTCTTTTTCTAATCCGACCGGCCTTACCCCAACGAATATTTTCATTATCCGCATTTCCCAATTTGCCTACAGAAGCCCTACATAAGGAAAAAACACGACGAAGTTCTCCGGAAGGCATTTTTATCTGACAATACTGTTCATCCTTGGCCGCTAGCACGGCTCCCACACCGGCACCTCGCACAAGCTGACCGCCTTTGCCCGGACGCAATTCAATATTATGAATCTCCGTGCCTGTAGGAATTTTTATCAGAGGCAAACTGTTTCCCGGTTTAATATCCGCCGTATCACTGGAAATAACTTCCTGTCCAGGATTTAAACCGACCGGTGCTAAAATATAAGAACGTGCACCATCTTTATAAATCAGCAAAGCAATCCGGCAGCTCCTGTTAGGATCATATTCAATAGCAAACACTGTTGCAGGAATATCTGTTTTTTGTCGTTTAAAATCAATTAAACGATAGCTGCGCTTGTGCCCGCCTCCTTTATGACGAACAGTAATACGCCCGCGGTTATTGCGGGCCGCCGTTTTCTTTAAAGGAGATAACAAAGACTTTTCCGGCTTGCTCTTTGTAACCTCTTTAAAATCTGACACCGAAGTTTTACGCATAGCCGGTGTTCTTGGTTTTAGTACTCTTATTCCCATATTTTTAATCAGGGCAGATTTTTAATCTTATACCCTTACTCCTTTGGCACCAATTGATATTTGTCAAAACAGCCCATTTCTATTAACTCTTCTAATGTTTTATCCATTTTTGCTATAACAAATCCGGCACTGTCTAACTGCACCTCATAAACACCTTTAGAAGAAGGACAAGGACTACTGGAGCCCGATTCACAAATAGTAATATCCTCATGTGCTTCTGTCCCTTCTACCAACTCAGTACCAAGAGGACCTGTGGTTATTTGAAAAGAAGCCGAATATACATTAAATTCTTTTTTAGTCATTGAGTGACATTCCCCTTTCAATAAACCGGTAAAAAACGTTAAATCTGATCCATAAGATATAGAACGATTCGTAGAGTTAACAATAGTAACATAAGGAGTAATACCAGAAATAATATAAATACATTCTTTCTTTGCAGTCCATATCCAACCCTTACCTCTTGTGCTACAATCTTCTTCTGATTTAGGAATAGCAACACATTTTTTCTTTACAATATCCCATACCCAACCAGCACCTTTTTCTTTACAATCTTTTTCTGTGTTTTTACATCCACTCAAAATGAAAACAGAAAACACTAAGCTCATTATTATCATTACTTGTTTCATTTTATATTTCTCCGTTTTTTATCTGGATTCCCGCTTCCGCGGGAATGACAGTGTTTTCCTTTTATTAAAGCTTAATGTCCACTCTCTTCCTTTTATAAAGGTCCTTCCGCTTCTATAAGGCGTCTAAAACAACCCATTTCCCTTAATTCCTCTATGGTTTTATTCACTTTTGTAATTACAAATCCGGTGCGTCCCGCAGACACTTCATACACACCTTCAGAAGATGGACACGGAGAAGGAGTATTTTTTTCACATATTTTAACAACACTTTTCGCCGCTCTCCCTAGTGAAGCGGCATCACGAACATACCCTTGTATCATAGAAAAACCTATACCCGTCTCACCTTGATGAGCTTCATGTACTGAAGAGTTTTTTGAGCGACATTTTCCTGGGCCCAAAGAACCTCCCGCAGCTGTAAAACCAGGACTAAGACTGTAGTCTATTTGAGTATTAGTAGAGTTAATAATAGTGATATAAGAAGCCGCACATTCTAAAGGTGAGGCGATTTTCACTAAAGGTTTTGCCGGATCTGTGCAATCCACAGATAAATCCTTAGTACATTTTTTATACTCTTCACCAGCATTTGTAGCTTTATCCTCATTCCAGATCCAACCGGCCCCTTTCGCTTCACATTTCTCTTTATCACCTAATTCAGCCACTTGCTGTTCACATTTTCCACTTTCT
>JANQSX010000142.1 GCA_028279085.1 Bdellovibrionales bacterium | reverse complement strand
AATGTAGTTTTCTACAAATTCCACTACTTTTTTCAATTCTGTAAGATTAGCATTAGCAAATCCCTGTAGGTTTTCTTTCATTCTTTCTTTTGTAGCTTCAGTGCTAATGTAGTTTTCTATAAATTCCACTACTTTTTTTAATTCTAAGAGCCTGACATCAGAAAACCCTTGCACGTTTTCTTTCATTCTTTCTTTCGTTGCTTCCATCCCTATATAGCTTTCTACAAATTCCACTACTTGTTCTAATTCTGAGAGTTTAGCTCTAGAGAATCCTCGTAAGTTTTCTTTCATTCTTTCTTTTGTAGCTTCAATGCCAATGTAGTTTTCTACAAACTCCACTACTTTTTTTAATTCTAAAAGCTTGGCTTTAGAGAATCCTTGCAGGTTTTCTTTTATTCTTTCTTTTGTGGCCTCAGCGCCGATGTAATTTTCTACATATTCTATTATTTTCTTTAACTCTAGAAGTTTAGCATTGGAGAAGCCCTGTAAGTCTTTTTTCATTCTTTCTTTCGTAGCTTCCCTTCCGATATAGCTTTCCATAAACTCCACTACTTTCTTTAATTCTAAGGGTTTAGCATTGGAGAAGCCCTGTAAGTCTTTTTTCATTCTTTCTTTCGCTGCCTCTACTCCTATATAATTTTGCACATATTCAATTACAGATCTTATCTCATTTATTTTTCCTTTATGAAAACCTGCTAGAGATCTTCTCAGTCTCTTTGTTACTTCTTTTTCACCTATATATTCTTCATATAGAAAGACTCTTTCTTTGAATTTTTTATAATTTGTTTCTTTTAAAAAAGAAGGTGATTGAATTCTTTTAAGAGTGTCCTCTATTCCAATACGATTTTGTAAGAAACTTAAGAAACCCCTTGTATCTTTTCTACTCCATTTTGTAGTGGCTTCGGTAATTCTTTGCTCCCACTTCACTCCCATTGTTTCAGTCCAATTTTCTCCTAAATGTTTTTTTGCAAAACTCACAAATGCAGAATCATCAGATGAAAAGCTTTCCAAACAAGCCAGAGAAATAACTGGATAAGAGGTAATAAGAAAAAAGAAAGAGAGAAAAAAAGACTTTAAAGGCATTTTGTTCTACCTATGGCACAGGAGTTATTCTTTATTGTGTTTATTCTGGGAAAAGATATACTATATAAGGAATTTTATTTCTATTTTTATAGAGATATATAAGGATATTTCTGTGATTCCTAGATAGATAAATGTAAATATTACATTTAAATATAATGGTTAGATGTTATGTCTAAAATACTTCATTCAATCTTATTTTTACTTCATGGATAAAAACTATTTTGAGCTTTTTTATTTTTTTAAGATCTTTTTCTCATGTATTATTTTAGAGAAATTAGTTACTATTCCTGAGCAAGAGAGTTGTTTTATAAGAAAAATATTAAAAAAATAAGGTTTTAGATTGATTTTATACGTTTTATTTGATAATCATGTACCCTGCAGAGGGTCCGAAAGACCCTCTTTTTTTGTACCTAATGGGTGTATAATGTGGAATGGAAAAAGTAATACTGTAGAAAGTAGAAAGAGAACGCAAATCATTTTACGGCTTATTAACACAGTTGCAAAAATGAATGATTCTCGTGTCTATGATGTGGAACTTCATTCTTCTCTTGTAAGAGTGTATATTGATAATGATACAGATGGTGTGAATCTCAACCTTTGTGAAAAATTTATGAAAAATCTTTTATTTCTGCTTCATTCAGAGGGGATGGAGGAGATAGAATGTGAAGTATCCAGTCCCGGTTTAGAGAGAAAGTTAAGAAAAGACTGGCACTTCAAATCGGCTGTAGGAGAAACAGTACGAGTGCAGACCAATCAACCGATTTCTTGTTACGATGATAGATCAGGACAAAAAAAACAAACAAAAGCATTAATCGGGCAATTACATAAATATTATAATCAAACAATTGATGTAAATGATGGCAGTTTAGAATGGACAATCCCTTTGAGTATTATTACAAGAGCAAATGTTGTATTTGAGGATAAATCAAGAAAGGTTTAATATTTATTGGGAAAGATAGACTATCTTCAAGTGTGGATACAAATAAAATAAAGGAGAGTGGTATGAGTACAATAACAAATGCTTTTTCCGAATTAGGTCGGCTTATTGATCAAGTGAGTAAAGATAGAGGTATAGATAGAAAGATAGTTATTAATTCTATTGTTAATGGTCTTTTATCGGCTGCCAGGAAAAAATATGGAACCTATCGTGATATTGAAGTCAATTACAATGAAGAAACCGGTCAACTTGAGTTATATGAGTTTAAAGAAGTGGTGGAGGATGATAAATTTATAGATGAGCAAATTGAAATTAAACTCAGTGAAGCTTTAAAACTGGATTCAAACGCTCAGGTAAAAGAACAAATAGGTGTACCTTTAAAATCAGAAGCTTTAGGTCGAATTGATGCATACATGGCTAGACAAATTGTGGTGCAAAGCCTTAAGGACGCTGAAAATGAAATGGTTTTTAACGAGTTTGAAAAAAGAAAAGGAGAGATTGTTTCCGGTGTGGTCCGTCGTGTGGATCGGGGAATGATTGTTGTGGATTTGGAAAAGATTGAAGCCTATATTCCGAGAAAAGAGCAAATTTATGGGGAAAGATATAATCCAGGAGATCGTATCCAGGGTTATCTCTTGGAAGTGAGACAAACTACTCGGGGTCCGCAAATCATCATGTCTCGTGGTCATTCTAATTATTTGATAAAACTTTTTGAAAAAGAGGTTCCTGAAATTTATGAAGGTATTGTTAAAATAGTTTCCGCTGCCAGGGAACCCGGGCAAAGAGCTAAAATTGCTGTTTATAGTACGGATTCGGCAGTTCATCCTGTTGGAGCCTGTGTTGGTATGAAAGGAAATCGTGTTCAAAATATTACACAGGAGCTTAAAGGAGAAAGAATTGATGTTATTACATGGGATGAAGATCCTGTGCAGTTTGTTTGTAATGCTTTGGCTCCGGCAAAAATATCAAAAGTATTGGTAGATGAAGACAGTAAAGAAATGGAAGTGGTGGTTTCTGATGATCAGCTTTCTTTGGCCATTGGCAAAAAAGGACAAAATGTTCGTTTAGCTGTTAATTTAACAGAATGGGACTTGAATATTGTTTCATTAACGGAATTTGAAGAAAAGAAAAGACAAGCTGTGTTTAACTTGAAGCTTTTACCGGAAATGACAGAAACTATGGCTGAAAATATATATCAATTTGGTATAAGCTCTTTTGAGGAATTGTCGGATTCCACTCTTGAAAGAGTAATATTGATTCCCGGATATGAGAATAAGGAGGCTGCGGAAAATCTTATTCAAAAAGCCAAAGAACTATTGAAAAAATATAAAGCAGAGGGCACGGAGATTCCAACAGCTCCTCCTTTAAAATCACAAAAGAAAACGGCTTCTTCTACAGAGGAGATTAAAGCACAAGCGGATCAGAAATTGAAAGAGGAACTCGCTCAATTGGAAAACGAAGATGTACCCGATGATGAAGCGGCTAAAGTTTTGTCAGAGGCGCCTAAGGTTTCTTCCGATGAAACAGAAAAAAAAGAGGAAGTAAAACAAACTGATTCAGTTGAGTAGTGGGAAATTAAGAATAAGGATTATTAATGAAGGTATATGAATTAGCAAAAGATTTAAAACTCAAGAGTGTTGATTTGCTTGATCAGCTTCGTACAAGGCATAATATGCCCTTTAAAAGTCATATGCAAAGTTTAAGCGATGAAGATGTGGAAAAGATCAGAGCGGTCTTTGAGCAAAAACCAAAAACTCCTTCCACAACAAAAAAGAAAACGACAGTTATAAAAAAGAGAAAGCCCTCTATTCCAAAAACTTCAACAGTTTCATCTAAAGAGCCTGAGCCGCAAAAAGTAACACCCATTCTTCGTACAGGGGTGATACGTAGAAAAATAAAGAAAGTGGAAGAGACAGCGGCAACAGTGAAGCATACGAAAGAAACAATTCAATCAGCAAGTGTGGAAGAAGAGGATAAAAAGGAAGCTCAACAGTCTGTATCAAAAGGAGGTAATCTCACTAACCGTCATATTCGACCTGGTTTAGTTTCTGGTGAGAATCAAGATGTTCTTAAAAAAATTAGTGAGACTGTTGAATCTCCTGAAGAGGAAAAGAAAAAAATAAAGAAAGTTTTAGATAAAGAGAATCAGATCCAACAGTTTCGGGCAACAGACTTTAGAAAACGAGAGGTGATTTTTCAACCTAAAAAAAAGCGTCTTTCAGCAGGTATGTCGGGTAAGAAAACACAGATTACTACTCCTAAATCACACAAGCGTTTGATTAAAATGTACGATAATAATATTTCTATTGAAGATTTATCTCATCAAATGGGAATAAAAAAGAAAGTTTTTATACAAAAAATAAAGAATGAAGGTTTATTATCTGACTCAAATATTCCCTCTAAGTTTGATTATGATACAACTGTTGTTATTGCCTCTTCTTTTGGCTTTGAAGTGAAAAATATGATCAAAAACAAAGATGAAATTATTGAATCTTTGTTTTTTGGTAATTTATCTGCTGAAAAAAAACACAAACCTCCTGTAGTAACTGTAATGGGACATGTGGATCACGGAAAAACAACTTTATTGGATTACATTCGTAAAAGCCGTGTTGCTCATAAAGAGGAAGGGGGAATTACTCAGCATATTGGTGCATACAGTGTTCCTGTAGGAGATAGTTTTGTTACTTTTATTGATACTCCTGGCCATTCCGCTTTTACTGCAATGAGAGCTAGGGGAGCGAAGGTAACGGATATTGTTGTTATTGTGGTTGCTGCAGATGATGGTGTTCAACCACAGACTATTGAAGCGATCAATCATGCTAAAAATGCCAAAGTTCCTATTATTGTAGCGGTTAATAAAGTGGATCTACCTGTTGCCAATGTTGATCAAAGCAAGAAACAGCTCATGGAACAGGAGTTAGTGCCTGAAGAATGGGGAGGAGATACTATTTTTTGTTCTATCTCCGCTTTAAAAGGAGAAGGGGTAAAAGAGCTGTTAGAACATATTCAGTTAGTGGCGGAAGTACATGAATTAAAAGCTAATCCTGATCGTTCTGCAATGGGTGTGGTTATTGAAAGTCGATCAGAAAAGGGAAGAGGATGGGTGATGACCTTATTGGTACAAGATGGGACTTTAAAGGCTGGTCAAATATTGATAGCGGATAATCAGGTGGGGCGTGCTCGTCAAATGACAAATGATATAGGTCGTTTTATATCTTCGGCTGGGCCAGGTATGCCGGTAGAAATATCCGGTTTTGATCAACCAATAAAAGTTGGAGAATCTTTTTATGCTGTTAAAAGTGAAAAAGAGGCTCGTCGCTTACTTGCGGAACAGAAAGATGAAATAGAAGTGAATGATACAAAAGAACTTTCTATGGAAGATCTTTTATTAAAAGTTCA
>JANQSX010000092.1 GCA_028279085.1 Bdellovibrionales bacterium | reverse complement strand
TTATCCTCAGGATCGTTTGCTATTTTTACTCACTGCTAATATTGATTTTCATTTTAGAAAACAAAAAAATATAACTTCTGTTTCAAGCACACCATAATATATTTTTTAACTGAACTGATTTTTAGAACACTTCAGTTTGTCTTTAATAATTATCCTCGTCAAAAAAGTTAAGCAAAGGAGAAAAAAATTCAAAAAGCAAAGCCCCCACAAAATAAACAAATCCGTCTTGATCATTTTTTAGCTTCTTCCGGAGTAGGCTCCAGACGAAAAGCAAATGCCTTAGTTAAAAATAAAAAAGTAATGGTGAATAATAAAAGAATAAAAGATCCGGCAACAAAAATTCACCCGGAAATGGATCAAGTCAAACTGGAAGAAAAATTAATAAAACTATCTGAAAAAAAGTGGTATATTGCTTTCAATAAACCTAAAAAAGTGATCACTTCCATGAGTGATCCAAAGAACCGGATTTGCATAGCTGACTATTTTAAAAAACAAAAAGAAAGAATCTTTCCGGTAGGAAGACTGGATTGGCATTCAGAAGGATTGATCCTGCTCACTAATGATGGAGACTTTGCTATGAAAGTCATCCATCAAAAAATACCAAAGACCTATCTGGTAAAAATAAATGGCCAAGCTACAACCGCTCAACTTTCTAAACTTAAAAAGGGTGTACATACAGAAGTAGGGCGATTAAAAGCCCTTTATGTAAGGCCCCTTCGTAAAACAAAGATAAAACAATATAGCTGGATCAAAATCCTTCTTGCGGAAGGACGTAACCGTCAACTCCACCGTATGTTTGAAAAAATCGGATTTCAGATTAAAGTTTTAAGACGCACAGCCATTGGAAGATTAAAACTCAAGTCTCTTAAAGCGGGAGAATATTTCTATCTTTCACCATCAGATATGAAAAAAGTTTTTTCACTCCCTTCTGAAATACAAAAAACAAATAAACCTAAAAAACCAAGCCGGTAAAATTTTAACAAGGTCCTCTTTAACTGATACCTCTATACCTCTTATCTTTTTTCTGACTATAAGCACCCAGGAGAACGTTAAAACTTCTTTATCGATTATGTTTCATTGCTCTCCGAGCCGAACGATCCATTTCTTTTCTTTTAATAGCTTCTCTTTTATCTCCTCTTTTTTTTCCTTTTACTAAAGCCAGTTCTAACTTGGCTTTTCCTCGTTTAAAATACATTTTTAAAGGAACACAGGAGAGTCCTTTTTGATTCAATTGACCAATGAGTTTTTTTAACTCATAAGAATGCAGCAACAGCTTTCTTCTTCTTTCAGGTTCATGATTATTGCCAGCGGCCGGCCCATAAGGGCTAATATGCGCTTTTTGCAAATAAGGTTCTGATTTTTTAAATACCACATAAGAATCTTTCAACTGGCAATTTCCCTTTCTTAAGGACTTCACTTCCGAACCGGTTAAAACAAGACCAGCCTCCAAAGTTTCTAAAATAGAATAGTCAAAGCGGGCTTTGCGATTAACCGTTACTACAAAATCATTTTGATTACTAAGATTTTTTCTTTTTACGGTTGATCCTTTTTTCATATTGACACCTGAGTTTCATTGATCTGTTTAAACAAGGACATAAATTGTTCAGGAGATAATTCCTCCGCTCGAACTAAATGGGATAAATTCATTTTATCAAATATACCAACAATATCACCTTTTATTTTTTCCTGTTTTTTTAATCGATTTAATAAAATTTTTCTTCTTTGAGAAAAACATAACTTCACAAATAAAAGAAAAGCTGTGGAATCCTTTATAGAATGTGGTTTTTTATGAAAAACAAGCACCTGACCAGCCACCTTCGGACGGGGATAAAAATCAGAAAGAGAAGCTTCCGTTAAAAAACGAACATTCCAGAAACATTGAGCCAGCACACTGAGTAAACCATAAGACTTTGAACAAGGCTTGGCCCTGATTCTTTCCGCCACTTCTTTTTGAAACATCAAAACCATTGCTTTAAGCTCTACCGGTCCGGGGCAACACTGTATCATTAAACGACTAGCTATCTGATAAGGAAGGTTACCTGTTAAAACCGATCGGACTTGAAGTTGTAAAGACCAGTCCCTTTTTAAAATATCTCCCTCTAAAATCGGAATTTCTTTTTTTCTCCAGTATTCACAAAGGACAGAATCCTGCTCCACTAAAAATAAAGGACGCTTAAGTAGTATAAATTCATCTGTTAAAGCACCTAAACCAGGGCCTACTTCCACTATCAAAGAAGGATCAAGAGCTTCTACTGCCTCTACTGTTTTTTTAATCACTAAAGAGTTTATTAGAAAATGCTGACCCAAAAATTTTTTTGGAGATAATCCTAATTCTTCCATTTTACTTTTAATTAAAGTAACTTCCGATCTCATAATAATGAAAAATCCTCTGGTAAAGAATGAGGATGGCAGTTGAGATTCTGAGGAGATTTACAACCATTTTGAAAACGTTTGATCCCGGTAAAGCCAATCATGGCTGCATTATCTGTGCAATATTTTAAAGGCGGCAATACCAAATTGATTTTATTTATAAAGGCCCACTCTTTGGCTCTTTTCCTCAAACGGGAATTAGCGCTCACTCCTCCTGCAACAATGACAGATTTAAAAGGAGATTTTTTTATAACCCGATCCAAACGATCAATAATCTGATCCACTACCGCTTCCTGAAAATCCGCACATAAAGAAGACACCTTACTGTCATCCTCCTTTGTAATATTAAGCTCTTTAATTAAATACATAGCTGCCGTTTTTAAACCGGAAAAACTAAAGTCTAAACTATTTTGTTTTAACTTTACCTTTGAAAAAGTATACTGACCTCGTTTAGCTTTTTGAGATAATTGATCTATCTCCGCCCCACCAGGATATCCCAAACCTAAAAGTCTCGCCACTTTATCCAATACTTCACCAGCTGCATCGTCTAAGGTTTTCCCCACTATCGTATAAGATCCAAAATCTTTCACTTCAAAAAGACAAGTATGTCCACCACTCACAATAAGAGCTAAAAATGGAAATTCCAAATGGGGTGCTTTTGTTTCTCGATCCCATAAAAAAGGAGAAAGAATATGACCTTCAATATGGTTAACAGCCACATAAGGTTTTTTAAATAAAGCGGATAAAGTTTTTACTGTTACCAGACCCACAATTAAAGAACCCACTAAACCCGGACGATTAGTTACTGATAAAGAATCAATATCCTTCCAATTATAACCTGATTCCTTAAAAGCCTGTTCTATTAAAGGAATTAAATAATGGGCATGATTTCTACTGGCTAGTTCCGGAACCACCCCTCCGTATGGCTGATGAACAGAATGTTGATTAACCACTGTATTAAAGATAACAAAGCCATCTTCCCTAACAATAGCAACCGAAGTGTCATCGCAACTGGTTTCCACCGCCAGATTTTTACTAAGAGCTTTCGTATTTAAAGCCGGTCCTCTATTCATAGACATATCTGATTTCACTTTTATAAGTTATATGATCATTTAAAATTTAATAACCGGAGCGACAAAAACAGGCTTACTTTGCTTTTTTGGATAAGAGTTTTTTAGCTTCCTTGGCTTCAGCACTTTTAGGAAAAGATTCGACTACCTCCCTAAAGAAAACTTTAGCCTCTTTGTGCATCTCCAATTTTTGAAAGCAAAGGCCAATTTGAAGAGTGGATTTGATATAGAACTTTTTTTTATTATTTTTATTTTTCTCACGATATTTTTCATAATGAATAATAGCTTCTTTCCATTTATTATCCTTAAATAGCTTTTCCGCTTTGTTGAAAAATTCTTCCGGATTTTGTTCCTTCTTTTTTCCCGGTTTTGCAGCCACACTTTGTTTTTTGGCTTTTACTTCCTTAGTCAAAGCGACCACTCTTAAGTCCAAAGATTGAATTAAAGATAAAAGCCCTTGCTCTAACTCAGCCAAACGATCTTCTTGTTGTTTACTCGCACTATCTATTTGACCTCTCAACTCACGAAGACTGGTTTCTATTTGCGACACTCTTTCTATTACAGAAGGAGTATTTAAACCTTTATTTTTTACACGCTTTGCTTCCGCCTCTTGAGAAACAGCCGTATCCTCATCCAACCAGTTTTCTTCCTGATCAGCTCGGCTTTTTTCTTCTTTAATCTCTTTATGAGTGAGAAGACATCCTGACAAAAAAAGCATACATAATAAAAATAAATAATTTTTCATACACCTTCTCCTGTGCTCATTTTAAACCGGCTGAGATTTTCCGCCTTTTCCGCCCATTTCCGGGATTCATTAAACAAGCGTCCGGCAGAAATGTAATCTCTATCCTGGAATCTTTTTTCTCCCCGACGATAATAATCCATGGCTTTTAGCCAATAAGAAATAGCATTTTTTTCCGAGTTAACTTTGCGGG
>JANQSX010000082.1 GCA_028279085.1 Bdellovibrionales bacterium | reverse complement strand
AAAAAAGAGAATTAGTCTAAAAAATTACTTTGAAAGAGCTAGACCTCTAAAGAAAGAATATAAAGGTAAAGTCTATAAAGCAAAACTACTTAAATCTGGAAAAATTAAATATAAAGGTAAACCTTATGATACCCCATCCGCTGCAGCATATGCGGCTATAAAAAGAAGATCACCAAATTCAAAACCAAATGGTTGGAGTTTTTGGTCTGTTAAAGATAATAAAAACAATTGGATAAAATTAAGTAAACTTAATTAAAACAGTTGTTCACTAGTTTTATAATAAGAATGATTCTACTAATATTTTCCTTTATTAAAAAGGAGATCAATTTCAGAGGTTGTAAAGTAATAAACACCTCTTTTTTTAAGATGTTTTTTGTCCTTCTTAAAGGTTTGATAAAGTATGCGTGTCTGGTCTGATGATAAGTGAGGCAGTTTATTATCAAGAAAATTACGACAAGATTTTTTGATTTTTTCCACTTCTTTCATAACAAAATCACGACTAAGATGTTTATAAGTAGAAAAAGAAAGAGCCATATCTGTTGCTAAACTGAAATCTCTATAACAATAATAATCTCTTGAGATTAAATCTACTGTTACTGTTTTTTCTGTATAGTTTGGTGGAGTATGGGTGTTATAATCTGATGTGTAATCTGACAGATAGTCAGATATATTATAGGAAAGCCATATAGCAAGAATAAAGAAAAGAGATATTAAAACTGCTTTCACAATTCTTATGATTATCGGATTTTCTACTAAATACTTTAACTATATGATTATTTTTTCCTAACAAAAATTCCCCTTCCCGAACGCACCTCACCTTCTTGTTGGAAGCTGAGGGAAGAGGGGATTTTGACCTACTTACCCCCTCTACTTGAGGGTCTACTGAGCCTTTTCTTAAATCTCTTTCAGACTACTGTTAAGTAAGAGTTTTTCAGTTTGACTAGTAGTGTTAAGCACCCCATAAAGGCCAATTAACACTGAGAAAAAGTGTGTAGTCGGGTGTGTAGTCTTGTTTTTTTTAAATCCTTTCAAGTTTTTGAAAACAAAGGGTTTTTAGCTTGCCCCATTCCTAATCACTCCCCCTCATCGAGATTCGAGGAAGTGATTAGGAACGGGGCAAGTGCAAAATTCAATTAAGATGGGATTGGATTAAAAAAATAAAATAAACAAATAAAAAAAACACAAATTAAGGGAGCGGAAAACTGGGAAAAAGCTGGAAAGAAAATAAGTAGAGATGCTTAAAAAATAGAGAATGGAAAAAGCGAAGAATGGAGTGCGAATAAAATAAGAAAAAGTTATCTCAATAATGGAGATAGATAAAAGTAAGTTCATATTTTATTAAACAAAAAATAAAAAATCCATATCAGATTTAAAAAGTTCAAAACTCTATTCATTCAATAGGAAAGCTTAAGGATAGCTCTTGTATTTTTTGGTTGCTTATCAGCCGAAACGAGCTTGTCTGTCAAGGGCAGCCGTCAGGCTGTCGCCGAAGGCGAACGCAGTCCCTTTACTGCAAGCGAGTGGAGGCTAAAAAAATATAAGGGAAAGAAAGGGTGTGTCTTCAAAAGGAAAAGAAGAACCACCAAAGTCAAAAACAACATCCATGAAAGGAGAGTAAGTAAAACCAATTTCTTTCCCCCAAGGGGGAATTGTGGAAAAGCAACTAAGCTTTGAGGTCGTAAAAAAATCTTCTGGAAAACCGAGTAACC
>JANQSX010000081.1 GCA_028279085.1 Bdellovibrionales bacterium | reverse complement strand
TCCGGAAATCACTGTTTGTGCGGACTCTTCATCCCGATGCACTCGAAAAGTAGGATCTTCTCTAGTGAATTTTTGCAAAGCTTTACTAAAATTGCCGGTAGCACTTCGTTCTTTGGGTTCAACAGCCATGGAAATAACTGCATTTGGTACAAACATGGATGTCATAGTGTATTGTACATCTTCAGAACAGAAAGTGTCTCCAGAAGCGCAGTCAACTCCGAAAAAAGCTACAATATCCCCTCCAGAGGAAGATTCAATATCTTCTTTTTCATCTGCGTGCATATATACAATACGAGGTACTTTTAATTTTTTTCCTGTCCGAATATTGTAAATAAAATCTCCTTTTTTTACTGTTCCTTGATAGAGCCTCATATAAGTCAGTTGTCCAAAACGAGTGTCGTCCAATTTGAAAGCTAATCCTACAAACGGTTTTTCCGGATCAGGTGATAAAATCACCTCTTTTTCATTTTCCGCCTGGTTTAATGCTTTATTTTCCACTTCATGGGGATTAGGTAAATAGTCTATCACTGCATCTAAGACGGGCTGCACTCCTTTGTTTTTGAAAGCGGACCCCATAAAAACAGGAGTCATACTCAAAGATAAGGTGGCTTTACGAGTGGCTATGCGTATTTCTTCTTCATTAGGATCTTCTTCGTTTAAGAATTTTTCTGCCAGAACATCATCAAAATCCGATAAAGCTTCAATCATTTTTAAACGGTATTCCATAGCCTGACCCTTTAATTCTTCCGGAACATCTTTGCTCACTGGTTTTTCCCCTTCCGCTCCTTCAAAATAGATAGCCTTCATTGTTATTAAATCCACTACTCCTTCATGCTTTTCCTCTAAGCCGATTGGAATCTGCATCAAGATAGCATTGTGATTTAATTTTTCTTTTAACATTTCACAAACCCGGAAGGGGTTGGCTCCGGCTCGATCTAATTTATTAATAAAAGCAATACGAGGAACTTTATATCTACGCATCTGCCGATCTACCGTAAAGGATTGAGATTGCACTCCGGCGACACCACATAAAACCAAAATAGCTCCATCTAGAACTCTCAAAGATCTTTCTACCTCAATAGTGAAGTCCACGTGTCCTGGAGTATCTATAATATTTACATGGTAATTTTTCCAATTTACATTAGTAGCAGCGGATTGAATGGTGATGCCTCTTTCTTTTTCTAATTCCATGGAATCCATTTTAGCACCTACTCCGTCCTTACCTCGTACATCATGAATGGCATGAATACGGTCGGTATAAAATAAAATTCTTTCCGTTAAAGTGGTTTTTCCGGAATCAATGTGTGCGGAAATTCCGATGTTGCGTACTTTTTCAATATCCCATTGTTTACTCATTTTTCCCTTACCTCTGTTTTAAATGACTTTTAAATTTATTAATGAACATAAATATCTAATACACATCCGTTTCTGGATGTTACTTTATACTCAAACACATATCCTGTAAAAATAACTTTAAGAATATAAAGCTTTTATCTCTTTCTGTACCTCACGGCAAGTGATCTTTTTATAAATAGTATGAAATTATAAAAAGGGTTGTAAAGCCTAAACACAAATAATTTTGTGGGTTTTTTCTTAAATAGACATTATGAACCTGTTTTTACAGGTATATAACTGGTCTATTTGTCCATTTCGGTTTACAATATGTCTGTTTCAAAAAATATTATATTATGAAAAACATACCTCCCAGCTATTGTGTGGATCCTGAATCTCTTTTACAACATTTTTTTGGATTCAAGAAGTTTAAATCTGTACAAAAAGATATTATCTCTTGGACTTTAAGCACTCAATCCTCTTTGGTGATTATGCCTACTGGATGGGGAAAAAGTTTATGTTATCAGATACCGGCACTAATGAAAGAAGGAAGTTTAACCCTTGTGGTGTCTCCTCTCATTGCCTTGATGAAAGACCAGGTGGATAGCTTAACAAAAAAGCAAGTACCTGTAGCCGCTCTCCATTCGGCGCTTTCGAAAAAGGAAAAAGAAACAGTATTAAAAAACATCAGTAAAAATAAATATCGTTTGCTTTATATCACACCGGAGAGATTTCAAAAAGAAAGTTTTATGAATTGTATAAAACAGCAAAATATATTTCTTATGGCGGTAGATGAAGCTCATTGTATTTCCCAGTGGGGACATGATTTTCGTCCGGATTATTCCCGATTGGGAGAAATAAGAAAGCAAATCGGGAATCCTGTTACAATGGCACTGACGGCTACAGCCAGCCTTAATACACAAAAAGATATTTTAAAACACCTGCATCTTTCTTCTGAAACAAAAGTATTTAAAAAAAGTGTTCATCGCCCTAATTTGTGTTTTTCCGTTCAACATATAGTGGGTATAGAAAATAAAATTTCAGTTCTTAAAAAATTGGTAAAAAAACATCAACCGGCTATTGTTTATTTTTCTCTTATTCAAACTCTGGAAAAAACAGTTGAGCAAATACATAATTGGAATATTCCATTTGTAAAATATCATAGTCAAATACCCGCCAAACTAAGGCATCAAAATCAATCAGCTTTTTTAAAAGGGGAAGTTCCCATTATTATGGCCACTCCCGCTTTTGGTTTGGGTATTGATAAAAAAGATATTCGGTTGATTGTGCACTTTGAGATTCCATCCAGTCTGGAATCTTATTATCAGGAAGCCGGTCGGGCGGGAAGAGATGATGAAACTTCTGTCTGTCATCTTTTTTACGATGAAGATGATTTAACTATTGGTATGGATTTTATAAAATGGTCCAATCCTTCTTTATCTTTTATTAAGCAGGTGTTTTGGATTATTCAACAGGAACCGGAAGCTGTGCAAAATTTGGGAGTGGATTACATTCGGGAAAAACTCAATTTTTATAATCGTCGGGATTTTCGTGTGGAAACAGCTATTAATTTATTAAAAAGATGGAATTATCTAAGTGAGAGTCAAGAAGGTTTTCAAGTTCTAGAAGAACCGGAAAGCTGGCCGGATCCTCAAATTTTTGAGAAAAAAGAAAAACATCAATTAATTCATTTGCAGAAAATGTTGGAGTATGTGAAAAGTGCTGAATGTCGAATGAAGGTTATAGGGCGATATTTTGGAGAACCGGAGACGGCCTCTTGTGGTATCTGTGATAACTGTGATGTTCATTAATGAGTTTTTTACGGACTGTATTCGTAAATATAAAACCGTGTGCCAAAAGAAATAAAAGTTTTTAATAGCTTAAAAAAACCACCGGTTGTGATAGGGTCTGTACTGTCTTTGTAGTTGATTTGGTAAACCAAAAACACCTGCCGGGGATTATTCTGCAAAGACAAATAAATATTTTTCAAACACTGAGTTAATATATGTTCGCTAAAGGGGTGAAAAAAATAAAAAAAGTTGTCCTCTTTTTTCACCTCATAATTCAATACATCGGTATGGATTAATTCAAAACAGTTCTTCCCTGTTTTTTCTATATACATTTGGATATTCTTTTGAGCCAATTGATATAAAGAAGGGCTAAATTCCAGTCCCTTCACTTTATAAAACCCACATTCGGCAGCCAAAATCATGGCCCGCCCTTTCCCGGCACCATAATCTACAAACACGGGGTGTTCCGGTAAACGAATATTTTTTATAAGTTTAAAAAAAGGAATGATAGGTGTAGGGACATAAAAAGTAGAATGAGATTTATTTTCCAAGTCTTTTTCAATCGCATTCAATTTCATTATATTAATGGAGCTTTTTCTATGAGAAACGAACCATAGCCATTCTCTAAATGAATTAAAAGCTAAGGCTATTCCGGAATAAAAACCTCTGTGATGAACATAATAAAAAAATGTTTTGAACATTTTTTTAAAATCGCTACCGGAATCAGTGTTTTTTGCTATTTGCTTTTTATCTTCTGAATCGACAATCTGTTTGATGATTTTTGACATAATTTATCTACACAATCTGACAAATTGTTTATCATTGGAGAGCTTTATTCTTTTTTCTCTGTTACACATCGGGAGTTACGGCATTGAGCTTGAAATTCTTCACATCTCTCTGTGTCGTGGCAAGTAATAGGACCTGATTTTTTTTCCAGATCATCACACTGTTTTTTTAATTTACTATTGTAACTATCTTTCTTTGATATGTGAATGGCTATAGATTCCCCACCACTTCCACATCCACAACATTCTTTATCCACTAAGACACAATCTGCGTTTTTTGTACAAGGTGTCTGTTCCGTGCTTACTTTATTGTTTAGATTGTTGGCAGACTGACTTGCGGAACTGTTTTGTGGATTTTGAGCAGTACACATGGTGGAACCACAAAACAACAAAATGCAGATAGTAAGTTTAATAGTTTTTGTCATGTTTATGATTAATAAGATATAGATAAAGATATATCAACAGAAAAGATCTTTCAAAATTTGGTTTTTACTTAAGAAAAAATGGATTAGGGACTATAATAATGTGGCTCCGCACTCTGGACTAGGCATGAAAAGTCCTGTGGAATACAGGAAATTAGCTAATCAAGCTGTATAGTTTAAATAGGGGTCGCGACACACAAGGAGGTTGCGGCAATAGATACTAAGATAAAATGTCAGTGCGAATAGAAGTAGATAAAGCATTAATAGCTTGACATAATTGATCAGTGTTCTCTTTCTCCATATCCATAATTAAGTAACCTATATTGTTATTTGTTGCTAAATATTGTCTTTGAATATTAATTTTTAAATTGGATACCAATCCGTTAATACTACCTAAGACTCCTGGAACATTTTCATGTATATTGACCAGCCTTCGGCATTTCTTTTCTTGATCCAAAACCGGTGGGTTTAAGACAGGGAAATTAACTGCTCCTTCGGATATTCCATGGAATAGATACTTGGTAATGGAAGAGCTAACCTGACTAGCAATATTTTCTTGTGCTTCTTCTGTACTACCAGCAATATGAGGAGTTAAAATGACTTGTTTCATTCCTTGTAGAGCACACGTAAAAGAACTGTTTTTCTTTTGTGGTTCTGCGGGAAAAACATCCAAGGCGGCTCCTGCCAGCTGATTTTCCAATAAGGATTGTTTTAAATCTTCTAGATCCACTACTGTACCGCGACTGGTATTAATAAGGAAAGAACCTCTTTTCATCCATTTTAATTGTTTCTCCTGGATCATATTCTTAGTGGCTGGTGTTTGTGGAATGTGTAATGTTACAAAGTCAGAAAGACTCATTAGCTCTTTAAGATTTTTTACAGGTTGAGCATTTCCTAAAGGTAAAGTTTCAACAATATCAAAGTAAATCACTTTCATCCCCATGGCTTCTGCCAGTACACTAACCTGTGTACCGATATGGCCATAGCCTACAATGCCAAGAATTTTCCCGCGCACTTCCCGGCTTCCTTCAGAAGTTTTATTCCATTTTTGTTGGTGCATTATTTGGTTAAAGGAATAACTTTGTCTGGAGAGTGCTATTATATGTGAAATAACCAGTTCCGCAACACTTCGGGTATTACCATAGGGTGCGTTAAATACCGGAATACCTAATCGTCCGGCCTCTGCTAAGTCAATTTGATCAGTGCCTATACAAAAAGCGCCAATAAGTCTTAAAGAAGGAGACATAGAGTTTAAAATATCTTTTGTAATTTGGGTGCGGGAACGAATACCCAAAGCCGTGCAATCCTTTTGTCGTGCCAGATCTTCCGCTTTAGGAGCGGATATAAGATGCTCTACCTGCAGTCCTTGAGCTTTTAAATACTCGGAAGCGACTTTATTAATACCTTCCAATAATAAACATTTCATGTAGATTCTTTTTAATGACTCCGATTTGAAATAAAATTTAATTCCTTATAAGAAGGAAATCAGGGATTACTTTTTTAAGCTAAACTTTCTTCAATTTTCAAACCGGTCCAGTATAAATCCAAAAACACTTATTCTCAAGGTAATTTTTTATTCTTCTCAAGGATGTCAAATGTTATAGGGAATAAGAGTGAGTGCAAACTTGGTGTTTCTATCCGAAGATAAATGTACACCTTTTCAACGGGGCTTTTAAGTGTTAAAAAATAATAGAAGTTGTTATATTTCTTTAAAAGTTACTGAAAAGTTTTTAGGAGTGCCTTATTGATGCTGGATTTAAATAAAAAAAATGAGCAAGATATATCCGATGAGCCTAATATTTGGGATATGTTTGAGTATGAGAAGATTTCCAGTCGTTTGTTTGCTAGAGGGTTATGGTCGCTTTTTTTAAGACTGGCTTTTAGATTTTATGTTCGTTTAAGAGTGAAGGGTAATTTCAGGGGTTTTTATAAAAAATATCCAAAACTGATTATTATCTCCAATCATGCCAGTCATTTGGATGGACCTGCCATTTTGACATCTATTCCTTTTTCTCATTGGATGGATCTTTATATTTTAGCGGCTAAGGATTATTGGTTTAGCACGAGAGGTTTGCGCTTTTTTTCCAAATATTTTTTAGGAGCTATTCCTGTGGATCGAGTAAAGAAACCATCTGATTCCATAAAGAAGTGTATTAATTTGTTAAATGATTTAAAAAGAATATGGATTGTTATGTTTCCTGAAGGAACCCGTTCTCCGGATGGCTCTTTAAGACCTTTTAAGAGTGGGGTGGGTCTTTTTTCTCAAAAAACAAATACACCGGTTTTATTTTTATACTTACGCAAAAATAGAGCTTTATGGCCGAAGGGCAAGAGTTTTCCTTTACCCGGGAAAATGTATCTTCATGTGGGGCCGGTGCAGGAACCGGGTGACACAGATACTATTTTTAATAATTATAAAAAGTGGACAATAGAATTAGAGGAAAAAATCAAAAGAAAAAAAAGGTTTAGAAAGATCAGATATGATAAAAACAAATCCTAAAATAATTGTTAAAAAAATTCTCACTCCTTTTGAGCGGTTTTTTTCCATGCAAGCCAGCACAGGTATTGTTTTGCTTTGTTCTGCTTTGTTGGCTTTATTGTGGGCTAATTCTCCTTGGTCTGACCTTTATCATAAAATTTTACATTATCCTTTAGGTATTCACTTTGGGAAATTTTCTCTATCTTTATCTCTTCACCATTGGGTGAATGATGCTCTTATGGTGATTTTCTTCTTTGTAGTGGGTTTGGAAATAAAAAGAGAATTGAGTATCGGGGAGCTATCTACTCCTAAAAAAGCCGCTTTGCCGATTTTTGCCGCTTTAGGAGGAATGTTAGTGCCGGCCTTATTTTATCTCAGTTTCAATTCTCAAGGGGCCACTCAGGTGGGTTGGGGTATTCCTATGGCGACAGACATTGCTTTTGCTATAGGTATTTTAAGTCTTATGTCTAAAAGAGTGCCTTTTTCATTAAAAATATTTTTGTTGGCTTTAGCTATTATAGATGATTTGGGAGCTGTTTTGGTTATTGCTTTTTTTTATTCTCAGGAAATTATGGGACAGTTTTTGGCTTTTTCCGGGTTAACTATTTTTATTATTTTTTGTGCAAAAAAAATAGGTATCGGGAACATGGCGTTTTATATTTTCTGTGGGGTGGGTCTTTGGTTTTTTGTTTTAAAAAGTGGAGTACATTCTACAGTGGCTGGAGTTATCCTGGGACTTATGTGTCCTTCCAGATGGATCATGGATAGGCAACAAAAGTTGGATTCCATAAAAGAACTAGCAGTGACAATGCCTTCTTATAAAAAAACAAAAAAAATGGTACAATTGATTCGTACTCTTCATACTCCCACACATCGTTTGATTGAGGATTTACACCCTTATGTGACATGGATTATTATGCCTGTATTCGCCTTTTTTAATGCGGGTGTGGAATTTAAATCCGGTTTTTCTTTCGCTGAATTTGCTTCTCATCCTGTTTCTCTAGGAATCTTCTTCGGTCTGTTTTTTGGGAAACCTATTGGAATTTTACTGTTTTCTTTTTTGGCTATTCGTTTCAATTTGGCTGTTTGGCCTGCTGGTTTTAACTGGAGAAGATTAGCTGGTGTGGGTTTTTTAGCGGGTATTGGTTTTACAATGGCTTTGTTTATTTCTCATCTTAGTTTTGATTCTCAGCCGGAGCTGGCGGTGTATTCCAAACTGAGTATTTTATTAGCTTCTTTGTTGGCGATGTTGGTGGGCTTGTCTTGTCTGTTTCTTTCCGGTAAATTTGAGCCACAAAAGGAACAGGAAGGAAATAACAATTAAGGTGGCGTAGCTCAGCTGGATAGAGCAGCGGCCTTCTAAGCCTATAGGTTGTAGGGACGAGCTGTTAGGAACTAGGGAGGAATTGGCGCTGTGTTGTCTGCGACTTTAGAGAGCAGAGAACACAGGGCAGAAAATCAGGATGATTTTCTGTTATTTGAGAAAGAAGTAATATTAAGGTGGCGTAGCTCAGCTGGATAGAGCAGCGGCCTTCTAAGCCGCAGGTCGCAGGTTCGAATCCTGCCGCCATCACTTTTATTTGAGAGAGCCGGCACGGGTTCGAGATCTTCAACCCCTCCTATTTAAAACAGTCTAAAATAAGAGAGAACTTGCTACTTGTCACCTATCTATTGAGATTCTAAAGTTAAAAGTTTCTCCGTTGAAGTTAACACTTTCTTTTATTCTTTTATAAGTATTGCTTTTATGATTTTTGTAATTTAATTTCAGAACTCTAGGATAGTAGAACATTTAAATGAAACGCTAATAGGGTGTAAGAAAAGATCAGTTTCGTATTGTTGAGCTGACATCAAATAAAAGTAAATGCGTAAAGAAATCCAAGATAGGGAGCTTAACAATAATTGGGTTTGATTCGAGAAAATTTTATCTTCTGTATAGTTATGAGGGTTTCTAGTTATGGGTTTTCCATCAGAGGCTCTTAAATTTAACTTTAGTTCTGAAAGACTATTTTTTGACATACTTTGACTCATAAGCGAAGCGAATTTATATTTAAAATAATCTTGGATATATAATGTTGAGTTATTTTTTTATGATATACGAAAAATCTTTAAAGTTTCTGGAAAAGTGAATTTTTGTAACTAATTTATCAATAAGAGTTCAAGTAGTGATTTTCGTTAATTTTTCAGTGAAAAGCGATTTTTTTTAGGCTTAAATAAGCATTATTTTATTTACATATGAGGTTTATATGGTAGATTAAACCTCATACTGTGAGGTTTAATCTATATATTAAGCTTCACAATATGAGGTTTATTTGATATATTAAGCTTTATAAGCAAATTAAATGGAGCATAATGAAAAACATTGAACTAGTTAAATCTATTATAGCAGAGCAAAACCCTTGGTGGAAGGATCATTCTGTACCTGATTATTTTGCTCCCTCAACAGAGCGTCCCCTGGCTAGGCATCTCTGGAAATATATTTTATCTGCCAGTTTAAAACGGCATCTAATTATATTGGGACAAAGACGTGTCGGAAAAACAACCGTTATGTATCAAACTGTCCGGCATTTGCTGAGTAATCAAATACCTTCAGATAAAATTCAATGGGTTCGTTTGGATCATCCTTTGATTATGCCGTTAGATTTAGGTTCTATTGTAAAAGAAGCAATGAAGCTGGCTAGAGCTACTAAAGAACAACCTCTCTACCTGTTTTTGGATGAACTGGTTTATGCTGAAGATTGGGATAAATGGTTAAAAACTTTCTACGATGAACATTGGCCTGTGCATATTATTGCAAGCTCCAGTGCTACTGCGGCTTTGCAGAAAGGAAAAGAGAGTGGTGTTGGGCGTTGGGAAGAATTTTACTTAACCCCATACCTTTTAACAGAGTTGCTTCAGCTTTATAATAAAAATATTAAATTTCCCGCTTATAAAAAAAAGCAGTGTCTGAATAATACGATAAAAAGTCTTTCTAAATCATTGCCTCATACCCAACTTAATTTTGAGAATGAGCGAAAACTTCTAATGTCTCTGGGGGGGTTTCCTGAATTTTTATCTGGGAAAAAAAGAGAAAAAGAAAAATTTTTAGAGAGTATAAGAAAAGAATTTGAAAAAAAATTAAGTAAAATTGAAAAAGTGGAAAAACGCCTTCAAAATAATAAGACAGAATTTATGAAAATGAATCTAATAGACAAGCTCCCTGAAATTAAAACAATGAAAAAAGACATTTTTACAATGGAAAAAGAAATCTTTGTGTTGAAAAAAAATATTATTTCAGAATTTCAAAAAAAACGCATGGATATTCAGTTTGTCAAAGAAGATAATTATTTTCATAAAGTGCAACAAAAGTTAAGATCAGATGCTATTGAAAGAGCTATTTATAAAGATATTCCGCAGTCATATAGGATAGATTCTCCTCTTACTCTGGAAAGACTGCTTTATGTTTTAGCCGGTCAAGTTACAGGATTGTTATCCCTTACAGGAATAAGTCAAGATATACCTCAAGCCTCTGTGCATACACTTGATCGTTATCTAAACTATTTAGTTCAAACTTATTTGGTATTTACACTTTCCAATTATGATAAGAATGAAAGAAATGTGCAGAAAAGACAGAGAAAGGTTTATTTTGTTGATATTGCAATACGGAACGCGGCTTTACAAAAAGATCACATTTTTAAAAATCTAATAGAAATAGGGAGACTTCAAGAAAATTTGGTTGCGTCTCATTTATACCATTTAGGGACACAATGTGAAATTCGTCTTTACCACTGGAAAAGAGGAAAACATGAAGTGGATTTTATTTATGATGATCCTGTTTATCCTATGGCATTTGAGATTGGGACTTCTAAAAAACATTCTCGCTCTGGTTTAAAAAAATTTCTTCAGGAAAATCCAAAGTTTCAAAAAGGGTGTTATTATGTTGCCCCGAACTTGCAATTTCTTTCAGCCGAAGACAGTGAATCAGGAGTAGGCGACCTTCCTCTTGATCTGTTGCTTCTTGCTACAGGACTGCAACAGGATAAAGCCCTTTCTCTTCTTTTGGGAAATACTGAAAAATAATTTTATAAAATTCCAAAGCTGAACGGGAAATGAACGGGATTTTCCATTTATGAGGCGTTTTCAGCGGTTATCAACAGGCACCTCTCAGTCGAAACTGAAGAGGGAAATCACTTTAGCATTGGTATTCGGGAGTTATTATTTAGTGTTGATTTAAAAATCAATATGTCGAATTAAAAATCCGGTTGAGAGGGATTTGCTGTAAGCCGGATTCTGTCTGCTTCTGCTTAACCGGTGAGAGCGGAAGGAGGTGAGCATTCATCTTTGCGATCAACCCGAAAGCTTGCCCTGGCTTGACTCAAGTGCTTTTCTATTTGATCTTGCTCCACGCAGAGTTTAGCTGATTTCACTCCAGCAGTTTTTCCATAACAGATGAAAAAACCCGGACATACTTTCTGTTCCACTAGTCCTCACCCTTAAAGGGTGGAAGGGTTTTCACCCTTTGCGTTGCCATTTTGGAGTCCGGACTTTCCTCTGATTTTTTATTGAGATACTTCTAAAATAAAAAACCAGCGATCACCCGCAAATCCCGAACAAAAGTATATGTTGTTTTTTTACAAAAAGCCACTTCTTAAAAAAAGCGGGTGAAATATATATAGTTTTTTCTCAATTTTTACCGGCAGCTGACCCCGGAGGGATCGGATTCCTGTATAAGACAATCTGTTTTACCACAGGCGGCCTTACAGGCTTCCTCTGTTAAGAGGCAAACATAGGCTAAGGATTAATCAAAACTGTCAAGACCATCTAAAATTAAATTAGCTAATTCATCCGCTCTTTTGTTTTGTTCTCTTCTTACATGTTGAAATTTTACATTAGAAACTTCGTTTTCATATTTTTTACATTCTTCAAAAAGCGGCTTTATATTAGCAGACTTTACTTTATAAAATCCGGAAAGCTGTTTTACTAAAAATTCACTATCACTTTTTAAGATTAGTGTTTCAATTTTGTTTTCAGCACTTAAGATCAATGCTCTTAGTACAGCGGAATATTCAGCGAAATTATTAGTTTTTGTTCCTAGTTGAAAAGCTTCTTCATAAAGACAAATTCCTGTTTTATCATACACTACCAATCCGGCGGAAGCGGCACCTGGATTGCCACGGGAAGCACCATCAGTATATATGAGTACTTCTTTTGGCCAGTCAGTGGCTTTTCCTTTATGGATTTTTTGTTGCATCTGTTTCAGAGTTTTCTATTTTGAATGTGAAAGCTCATTCAGAGCTTTCAAGGGATTCCGGTTTTGGGTTTTC
>JANQSX010000055.1 GCA_028279085.1 Bdellovibrionales bacterium | reverse complement strand
CATTACCATAAACATCATACAGCCCTTCCGGATTAGCTTCTCTCGTTCCCACCTTATGAGTCCTATCTCTTGAGTTACGCAAATACCAAGCATAATCCCTCAAATCATCTGAATCATCCCCAAAGAAATAAGCTGTTTCTGTTCCCCCTCTTGCCGCATACTCCCACTCCGCTTCCGTCGGCAATCGGTAACAACCACTGGAATCCTGAGGCGTCCCATTACAGCCTGTTAGTCCAAGAGAATCATTAAGCTCTGTTATATATCCCTGCACATCATCCCAGGAAACACTATCCACCGGATGATCCGGACACATCTTTACTCCCTCAACAACTTCATGATCAGCACAGTGCCCTGGTTCTTTAAAGTGGGAAGGGTTTTCCTTCTTTACCAAAAACCACTGCTTTTGAGTCAGCTCTTTCTCCATCATCTCAAAGGACTTCGTTATCTCAACGGGCACCTGCTTCTCATCGTCTTGTTTAAGGCCTCCTAATCTTTCACTCTCACCTGTGGGGCTTCCCATTGTAAAGCTTCCCTTTTCAATCTCCTGAAAAGGAACGGAAAATATCCAGTGATCGGAAACTGTAGTTTTAGGTGTGCCGGAACCACTGTCAGTTGCGCTAGGTGTGCCGGACTCTCCGCCGCTAGAGGTTCCTCCTTTAGCTTTTTTATCTCCCGTACAGGAAATCAAACTGACACTTAAAATGAAAATCGCTAGATAGTTATACATGACATACTCTCATTATTCATCTTTCTCCTCAATGGATTCTGTTTCGGAAAAATCAGTTGGATCAGAAGGGGAGTTCTTGGAAGTGTTATTATTTTTTTCAGAAATACCAGGGATTAATCTTCTGTACAGAACAGGATTCACGAGTACACTACCTACTCCTAGAAAAATAAGAATGGAGAAAATTTCTGTACTGATGTAGCCTTTTGAATAGGCTAGATTGGCTACAATTAAATCCAATACCCCTCTGGAGTTAAGAATAATCCCTACTTGTAAAGATTCTTTGTTTGTAAAACGAGCCAATCGGCTTCCCAACCATCCTCCGAAAATTTTACTAAAAAAGGCAACAGACATAACTAAGAGTAATAACTTCCATTCATTGAATGCTTCAATAGAAAAGTGCAATCCGATGTAAGCAAAAAAGATTGGAGTTAGAAAATGATTGGTGATAGCGCCGAGAGTTCTAGTCATGGATTGAAAGGCATTAGTTCCAATGATGTCCTTATTGAGTAGAAGTCCACCGAAAAAAGCTCCAATGATAAAGTGAAATCCTAATGCTTCGCTGAGGGTAGAGAATACCAATACGAAAGCAACACCTATACCAAAAATAGCTTCTTTTCCTAAATAGTTAATGAGTGTGTTAAAGGCTTTTTCTGTTTTGTTTGCTCGGTATATTTCTGATCGTAAAAATTTATTTACTAACATAACAGCTATAAAGAAGAAGGCCATTTTAAATGTTTTTATGGAAAAAATTTTTATAAACTCAAACATGGTATTCGTTTTTTCCATATGAAAAGTGATTCCTAGAAACAGCAAAGCTACGATATCAATCAATACGGCGGAGCCCATGATAAGGTGGCCTACTTGGCTATCCATTATTTTGAGGTTTTGTAAGAATCCGGCTACAACGGGGAGAGCGCTTATGGCGAAACAAAGGCCTTCTCCAAATGAGGGGATGAGGTTTAAGCCGATAAAGTGGGAAAGAATTACACCGGCTGTAAAAGAAATGATAAAACTAGTTAGGGCGCAAATGAGGGCTTTTTTTCTAAGAGCAGAAAAAATATCTTTTAGGTTCATTTCTAAACCAGCTGCGAAAATCAATAAAAAAACGGCCAATTCCACAATACCATTGAGTTCTTTATTTGGGGATACAAGGGTGGTTAGGCCAATAAGAAGACCCCCTATAATTTCGCCGATAATTTCCTGAAAGCCTAGAGTTTTAAATAAACGTCCGAAAATACGGGCACAAATAAGCAGTAAGAGGAGACTTGTAATTAAATTCATAGTTTTATTTTTTTCGGTTGTTTATATCAAATAGATTACAATACTTTTTTAAATTATATGGGCATAGAGGAACGGTCAAGTATAGGATTCGACCCCGCCTTTGTAGAAAATGGTGGTCACGTATAGGTTTCGGCCCTGTTTTGCAGAAATCCCACTTGATAGAGTCTTAGTAAGGTCGCGTCCGGTGACAACCGGACATGAAGAGTAGTCACATATAGGGAAAGTGGTCACGGTAGGATTCGAACCCACGGCCTACAGTTCCGGAAACTGTCGCTCTATCCAACTGAGCTACGTGACCTCTCATTTTGGTAAATTAGGCTTATTTGCACAATTAAAGAATCTAGTTTAAACAACTGACTTTGCCATTCTGTTTTAATATTCCTGTGAAAAGGAAGAAAATTAGCAGATGAAGCTTGACTTGAAAAAAAAAAGTGGAGTACATTCACACACTGCATTATATACTTTTATACGACTTTGACAAGACAGACAGTGAGCGGCATAGTGGAAATTCTGTATAACGGAAATTCAATATGTTTTTAACCTTAAGCGTGAATGATAACAAAGGATTTTTGACAGGAGGGGGATTTATCACCCACAAAGGATATAAGCAATGGAAATGGAAGGACAGAGAATACGGATTCGTCTCACGGGTTTCGATCACAAACTTTTGGATCAATCTGTGCGCGGTATTGTGGATACAGCCAAAAGGACGGGCGCCAATGTGGCCGGTCCTATACCCTTGCCTGTAAAAATCAATCGTTACACTATATTGCGTTCCCCGCATGTGAATAAAAAATCCAGAGAACAATTTGAAATACGTCGCTATAAGCGTCTTTTAGAAATCTCTGAACCCACTCCCCAAACGATCAGTCAATTAACAAAATTGGATCTTCCTGCCGGAGTGGATGTAATTATCTCTACGGGAAGTAAAAATGAGTAAAGAAAATCAAAAAAACCAGCCGGACAATACATCTGCTGGAAAATCCGATCAGTCGGCAACTCCTGCAACTAAAGAAAAAAAGGCTTCTTCTGATAAGTCCATTGATAAAGCCGTTTCAGTGAGTAAAGCGGAACTGGAAAAAAACCTTAATACATCTGATGCTAAAGATAAGAGGTCAGTAGCGGTAGAGCAGCCAAAAGAGGAGCCTGAGAAAAAAGCTCCTGTTTCTACAAAAGAAGCAGTAAAGCTATCCGGCCTTTATGCTTTTAAATTAGCCATGTCTTCTGTGTATGATGAAAAGGGGCGGTTTACTCCTGTTACTTTTTTAGAGGTAAAGCCTTGGATGGTGTCTCAAGTTAAACGAAAAGAAAAAGAGGGTTACAACAGTGTGCAGATAGCTTGTATGCCTCAGAAAAATAACCGTTCTTCAAAAGCTTTAAAAAATCATTTATCCGCGGCGGGTTTTTCAGAAGGAGCACGTTATGTGAAGGAGATAAGACAGGATTCAGTGGATAATATAGAGGTAGGACAGCCGGTATCCATTCATTCTGTTCAAAAAGGGGATAAGGTAAAATTGCAGTCTATTTCCAAAGGGCATGGTTTTGCAGGTGTGGTAAAGCGTTGGGGTTTTAAAGGGGGTCCAGCCTCTCATGGAGCTAAGACACATCGTACTTCCGGCTCTATCGGTAATCGTACAGAGCCGGCTCGTGTAATGCCGGGTAAAAAAATGTCCGGTCATTATGGTGTGGAAAAAGTCAGCCTGAGAAATGTACAGGTGGTGGATGTTATTGAAGAGAAAAATTTAATTGTAGTAAAGGGATCAGTTCCGGGAGCTAGAAACTCTTTGGTTTTTTTACAATCAAAATAAAAAGGAATTAGGTCTGGGTTAATAACCAGCCTGAGCAAAAAAATGAAAGTGGATATTGTAAATTGGAAAAAAGAAAAAGTGTCTGACTTGAGTTTGCCGGAGGATCTTTTCGGTCAAGAATTGAATCCTTATCTCATAAATGAAGTAATTCGTTGGCAGAGGGCTTGTGCCAGACAG
>JANQSX010000053.1 GCA_028279085.1 Bdellovibrionales bacterium | reverse complement strand
AAAACGGCTGGCAAGCATCCTACACAAAAACCACTGGAACTTTTAAGTCGAATTCTTCAGGCTAGTACAAAAGAAGGAGATTTGGTTTTAGATCCTTTCACGGGAAGCTCCAGTACAGGAATCGCTGCTTATTGTTTAGCTAGATCTTTTATTGGCATTGATAACAACCGCCAATTTTTAAACTTGTCTATCAAAAGACTTCAAGAATCAAAACACAAGACTCAACTTGAACTATCCCCTTAATTAAAACCAATTTCTTTAAGATTGCATAAGGGTCATTTCTGTTATTTGAAGTCTTTTGATTTTATCTCTCAGTTGAACAGCTCTTTCAAAATCCAATTCGTTGGATGCCGCTTTCATTTCTTCTCTTAAGAAAGATATTTCTTTTCTCAAAAGCTCCAAATCCTTTAAAGACTTGCCCTTTATTATCCTTTGATTCTTCTTTAAAAAAGTTTCTTGAAAATCATCTTTAAAACCATATATTTCCATTAACCCTTTAGGAACTGATTTTTTTATACTACGCACTTTTACCTTGTGCTTTTGATTAAAAGCATGCTGAAGTTTTCTCCTTCTCTGAGTTTCCTCCACAGCGGATTTAATGGAGTCTGTTTCTCGATCGGAATATAAAATCACCTTTCCTTGGATATGCCTTGCCGCCCGACCAATAATTTGAATTAAAGATCGGCGCGATCTTAAAAACCCTTCTTTGTCTGCATCCATTACAGCAACAAGACTCACTTCCGGCAAATCCAGACCTTCCCTTAAAAGATTAATACCTATTAGAACTTGAAACACCCCCAAGCGTAAATCTCTTATCAATTCCATTCGCTCAATAGTTTTAATATCACTATGTAAATATCTCACTTGAACACCTTTAGTCTGATAATAAGCTGTTAAGTTTTCCGCCATTTTTTTTGTTAAAGTGACGATAAGCACCCGCTCCTGTTTCTTTTCCCGTTTTTTAATTTCTTTCAGCAAGTCATCCACTTGTTTAGTAGTGGGACGGATAAAAATTTCCGGATCTAATAAACCGGTAGGACGAATAATTTGCTCTACCACTTCCCCTTCACTCTTCCCAATTTCATAGTCTCCAGGGGTAGCTGACACATAAATAACCTGATTAACTGATTTTTCAAATTCCTGAAAATTTAAAGGCCGATTATCCAAAGCGGAAGGAAGACGAAAACCATGTTGCACCAAGGTTTCTTTTCGGCTGCGATCTCCACGATACATACCTCCCACTTGTGGAACACTGATATGACTCTCATCAATAAACAAAAGGTAATCTTTTGGAAAATATTCTAATAACGTAGGAGGAGGCTCACCAGTTTTACGACCTGTAAAGTGGCGAGAGTAATTTTCAATACCGGAACAAGTGCCCATCTCTTCAATCATCTCTAAATCATAAAAGGTTCTTCTCTTTAGTCTATCATGTTCCATTTTCATCTTTTTATTAATAAGAAGCTGCAAGTGTTTCTTTAACTCCGCCCTTATTGTTTTTATAGCTTCTTTGTTTGTTTTCTCTGTACTGACATAATGACTGGATGGATAAATAAATACTTGATCCAGGTTTTCTAAAACACTGCCACGCAATGGATCTATTCGGGAGATGCCATCAATATAATCTCCAAAAAATTCAATACGAAAAGCTTTATCCTCTTCATAAGACGGAAAAATCTCAACTCTATCCCCTCGCACCCGGAAAGTGCCACGATGAAAATCAAAATCCTTACGCTGATATTGAATATTCACCAAAGCCTTTAATAATTCATCTCTTTCTATATTTTGATTTAAATGAAGAGGTATCTTTAAATTACGATAAGAATCCGGACTTCCCAAACCATAAATACAAGATACACTACTAACAATAATGACATCCTTTCTTTCCAATAAAGCCATAGTAGCGGAATGTCTCATACGATCAATTTGATCATTAATGCTAGAGTCTTTTTCAATATAAGTGTCTGTGGAAGGGATATAAGCTTCCGGCTGATAATAATCGTAGTAACTGACAAAATATTCCACAGCATTTTTAGGAAATAGTTCCCTGAATTCAGCAAATAATTGAGCTGCCAAAGTTTTGTTGGGAGCCAAAATCAAAGTAGGCCGGTTCATCTTCTTAATAATATTAGCCATAGTAAATGTCTTGCCCGAACCGGTTACCCCCAATAAAGTGTGATGTTTTTGCCCTTCTCTCAATCCTTCACAAATTTGCTTTATGGCTTGAGGTTGATCTCCTGCCGGTGAATAATCGGCTTTTAATTGGAAGCCTATGGACAACTCTTTTCTCAAGTGAGAGTTTTTTTGATGTATATTATTTAAAGTTTTCTTTTTGACTGAAGAGATAGACATCTTCTATTTTATCAGTTCCCGAATAGCAGAAATAGACTCTTGTATTTGATTTATTTTTTTGAAAATTTTTTCTTCTGAAGAAGATTGCTTTTTATATTGACGACTTTCTCTTTTT
>JANQSX010000038.1 GCA_028279085.1 Bdellovibrionales bacterium | reverse complement strand
ATGTCAAAAAGTGAGCTACTAAACCTTTGTTGCGCGGATTTTAAAATCGCCACCTGTTGTATAAATTTAGGTACAGCTGATTTAGGATTTACATACCTACCTGTTCCTATTTTTAAGCTAATTAAACAATCCTCTATCGTATAATTTTCGTAATTGATGTTCTTTCTATTTTGAGCTGTTGTATACCATTTTATAAAATCATTTTTTCTACTTGGTATGAGTTGCTCAATAACTGCCAAAGCTTCAGAATACCATGTCTGGTATTCTACTTTAAAATCTGGCAATTTATTTATATCAGATTTACTCCATTCGTTATAATCTTCTGGACGATATTCCTTAAGAAGAGCATGCAACAATTGTGTCCCGTTATGCACAAGCTTATCTAAATCTTTTTTGTATTTTTCTAAATTTGAACTCATCACTACTCTACTTCATAAATATTTAATCTTTGCAGTTTTTATTACAATAAGCGACTATTTTATTTGTTATATTAATTTTTATCTTTTCTATCTTCCATTAATCGGATTAACTGATCTAACTCCTGTACCTTTTGCCTGTTTGCACTGAGGATATCTTTGGTAAATAATTTCTCTAATAAGGCTTCTGTTAGAGGAGTTTTATCTTGTATATATTCTTTATTGAAAATAGATTTACATGATTCACTTTTTTCTTTAATAAATTGATTACCTTTTAAAATTCTTAAAAAAACTCCTTCTAAACAAGGTTTCTGCCAAATCAGTTGAATATCAATTTTATCTTTCTTAATCTTGTTTTGTGCCTCTTTTAATTCTTCTTCTTTTTTACCGTCAGAATCCAATACAATATATTGTTCATTATATTCACGCACCTGTGCGTTTTTTACAGTCTCCAAAATAAATGTAGAAAGTTTTCCTCCTGTGCCTTTTTTAAGAGTGACTTGTTTAGTACCACGGACTAGATATAGTTTTTTTAAATACCGGACAAACAAATGATCTGTCTTTCCTTCACAGTAAATAAAAATAGTATGTCTTAATTGTTTCAGTTTTTTCATTTTTACATATCAATATCTGGTATTCCACCGTAAGCACCTGCAAGGTATTTTTTTAAAAAATTATCATCATTTCTGACTCCTTCTATCTCATCTAATCTACACACTTCGCTTTCACATTCTTGATTCTTTTCAACCAAAAATATTTGATACTTGGACAAATCACTCATCAAAGTAGGCATATGTGTAGAACAAATCAATTGTGCTCCATCTGGATTTGTTTCTTCAGAAGTAAATAAGTTAACAATAGTTGGTAATGCATTGGGGTGTAAACTATCTTCTACTTCATCAATTAAGCAAACAGAACCTTTTGCTAAAGCCCGAAAAACAAACCTTAACATACTATATAATTGTTTAGTGCCATCTGACTCCATGGAAAAAGGAAGTGGAAATGTTTCACCTTTACTTTTATGTATTCCATAAGGCCGGAAAATAGTTTTTTTATTTCCCCTACGATCTGCTGTCTCTTCAGGTTCTATTTGAATATCTGATAAACCTAAATCTACCCTTTTAAGTAAATCCTTTATTTGTTGAAAATATTCTTTATTTTTATAATAAAATTTTGAAGCCGTATTATAGCTTGAAGAAACAAAATAATTTCCAAAAATAGAAAACCAATGTCTTCTCACTTTAGTTAACTCTGGATGGTTATATTGATTAGCAGTTGATACTACGGAAGCATTAGGACGAACCTTTTCTATAAAACTATTTTCTAATTTAATTTTCTTTCCATCAAATGTATAGGAGTCTCTAGACTTAATATATTGTCTCGAATAGAGTGTAATGAGACGTTTATCTTTACGGCCTTCCAGAATCTCTGACAAAACTCTTTCAGAGTTTATTTCTAAAGATAATTTATAAAATACTCTTTCTATATAGAACTCTACTTCAAAAAAAGAGGATTTATTTTGTATTGTTTCAAAAGGATAAAAATTTTCAAAACCTTCACTAGAATATGAGAAAGAGTCAGATATAAAACTCTTTAAGAACTCAAATACAATTATTAAGTTAGTCTTACCAGAAGCATTAGCTCCAAAAATAGATGACACTTTAGAAAATCGACTACCTCCATTACATAAACCAAAATGACTAGTCTTAGGTGCTTTCTCATTTACTAGAAAACTCATTGTTGTTTTATTTTTAAAAGAATAAAAATTTTGGAAGCTAATAGATGTAATTATCATTATAACTCCTTATTGTTTTTACTTTATTCTACATATTTTATTCTTATTTTCAACAAAAATTTGTTTATTTTTAACTTAAAATATGAAAATATATACTTTTTTATGAATTTCTAACAAAAAAATGTATTTTTAGTGTTTTAGTATTTTATAGCTTATTAAAGTCGCGCTGTGATTTTGCTGTGATGGCTCGGCATAGAGCGGGAAACTGGAGGAAAAGCCGGGAAGAAAACATGGCTGGTTGTTGTTAATTTTACTGGGGTATCCCTGTTTTGTTCTGTTTTAGAGGGCTACCTTTAGCACACCCTCTCTCTCCGCCAAATGAAACTTGTAGAATCCCAATAGTTAGGTGTATCGGTTAGTATTATGTTAGAATAAATGCATGACTCAAAAAATTACCCCAAACTTATGGTTCGACAAAGAAGCGGTTGAAGCTGCCGAATTTTACACTTCTATATTTTCGGATTCCAAGAGAACTTTCACTTCCCAAATCAAAGACACGCCATCAGGCGATTGCGATATTGTCAGCTTTGAACTTATGGGCTATGAGTTTCAGGCAATTAGTGCGGGGTCACACTTTAAGCCAAATCCATCAATCTCATTTATGGTTAATTTTGATCCAAAATATGACAAGGATGCTCGGAAGCGGATTGATGAAATTTGGGATAAGTTATCTGAAGGTGGCAAAATATTCATGTCCCTAGATACATACCCATTTAGTGAACGCTATGGTTGGATTCAAGATAAATACGGAGTTTCTTGGCAGTTAATTTATACTGATCCAGAAGGAGAAGATCGTCCGCATATCATTCCTTCCTTCCTTTTTGTAACAGACACGTGCGACAAAGCTGAGGAAGCAACAGGGTTTTATCTCTCTGTTTTCAAAAACACCAAGCGTGGTGCTATTAGCCGTTATCCTGCTGACTCGGAACCGAATAAAGAAAGCTCAATTATGTTTACCGACTTTAAGCTAGAAGATCAGTGGTTTGCAGCAATGGACGGAAGCACGCGCATGCATGATTTCACTTTCAATGAAGCGATTTCATTGATGATTAACTGTAAAGACCAAAAAGAAATAGACTATTACTGGGATAAACTTTCAGCGGTGCCGGAAGCAGAGCAATGTGGCCGGGTTAAAGATAAATACGGAGTTTCTTGGCAAATCCTCCCTCAACACATGGATAAGTTGGTAGCTGAAAGCCCAAAAAAGTAGCCGCTATGCTCAAGATGCATACTTTTTTATTTTTCTTTCTCTTTCTTTTTTATAGATTTTTTTTCTTCTTCACTTTTTTCTTTTTCTCACAGTTAAACTTTTCCTCCCACTTCATTCTGAGTACTTCTTTAGGGTAGTACAGAAAAGTCTGTGCAACTTTTGATGCAAATTTGGTAAAATAACTTTTTCCCTCTATTTGAATTTCCACAGTATCTATTTCTTTCTGTTTCACTGTGTTTTTCATTTCTTTGCTTTTAAGTGCCTCTCTTATAAGCTGAGTAGTTTCCTTGCTAAATCTGTCTATGATATGGGTATTGCATTTCTTTCTGTCTAAACTCAAATCCATCTGATACCCCTTAATAGCTATTCTGTTTTTGTTATAAGTGAGCACAAATTGTTTAAGAGCTGTTCTTACCGTTAGTGTTTTACTTTCTTCTTTTTTGTTTTTGCTCAGTTTTTTCTTTAGTGGAATAAATTCACTAACTGATAATTTTTTTGTTTTCTGTGTTGTTTTTAATTGAGATGACTTTAATGTCTTGTTTGTATTTCCCCCTACCAGTATAGGACATATAATTATTAAAAGAGTGATTAAAAGTTGATACTTCATTGTAAACTTTTCCAAGATATGTTAATTTCATTTTATCCTGGTGAAAATCTCTGGTTTTATATTTTTCATTGTCATTCTGCCTGACAATTTTAAGTAAGAATCCCTATTTTTATATTTCTTAATAGAATATTGTGTTAACGAAATATCTGATAGGTTCATAAGGAAAAACAAGACTTAAGTATGAAGAACATTGATAATCAGAAAATCACAGTATTCATTCTGCACCTTTTTAAGCAGCTGTTTTTGCATCTAAATGATTTATAAAGCTTAATACCTTACTAATATTTTCCAGTGTAGGATTAGAGTCTGGTTCACACATTCTATAAAGAGTGCTTCTTGATAAACCTGTTTTCTTTGTGATCTCTTTGTAATCACATTTATCCAAGAGGAGAGCAATACAACCTTTGAAAGTATCAAAGTCTGTTTCAAATAAGGCTTCTATGATGGCTTCTTTTAAGCCTTCTATAGAAACATCAGTCCCTGGTTTATAATCCCGTCTTAAAGGTTTCCCTTTTGAGGATTTGGCGGGCTTCTTTGATATTTTTTTTCTGGGCATTTTTAAAACCTCCTAAAAGTATTACAGTTACTTCCTCTCTTTTTATCAATGTATAATATACTCTACGTCCATTTTTCCATCTAAGTTCCAGTAACTTCTCTCCAAGTGATTTATGGTCTCCAAAGTAATTATATAGTTCTATGTTTTTTAATCTAGCATCTACCTGAGCTTTAGATTTTTCTATTTGCGTATTAAACCATTTTTTAAACTCAGATGTACGCTATATTTTTATTATAAAGTTCCCATATATGAGAATTTTATCAAGTCTAAAATAAAAAACTGAGCTGTGATTTTGCTGTGATGGTTCAGCATAGAGGGAACACGGCGGGAAAAGCGCGGAAAGGAAAGAAGCACGGCAAGTTATTGCTGATTTTACTGAACTACTCCAGTTTTACTTTGTTTTAAAAGGTTATCCTTCGCACTTCCTTCCTCCCGCCATTTTTTCAAATTTAACAAACATAAAGCCAATATTGTCATTGCCTATTTTGGCATAATGTGATATTGTAAGTAATGACTATTAGCTGTTTTTGTGTTTAATTGAAATGTATGAATTGGCATATTGAATACACATCAAAAGCAGTAAAGCAGCTAAAAAAACAACCAGCAACTATAAAAGATGCTGTTTTAGCTCTGGTTATGGATATTAAAGACAGAGGCCCTATCAGAGGAGATTGGCCTAATTTTTCAAAACTGGGAAAGAGTAACTACCATTGCCATTTAAAAAAAGGGAAACCCACTTATGTCGCTTGTTGGCGAATGGTAGATAAAAACAAAAAAATTATTGAGGTGTATTATGTCGGCACACATGAAAAAGCCCCTTATTAGAATAGCTGTTGGAAAAGAGAAATTTAGACTTCCACGCAAAGAAGCTCAAGCTGTTTTAGCTCTTGTGAAAAGTATCAACTATTCCAACTACTCAAAAAACAAGACTGCTGAAGTTGTGTATAAGGAAATTGCCAAGAACCGCCCTAAAGGAGCGGTTTATCTCAGAGGAATTCGTACCAGAGAGAACATGAGTCAGAAAAAACTTGAGAAGATAACAGGCATTCCCGCAAGCAACATTTCTAAATACGAAAGCGGTTCCAGAAAAATTACTATCCCTATAGCTAAAAAGTTGGCCAAAGCTCTTAATATCAATGAAAAAATACTATTACAGGAAAGATAAAGAGCTTTCGCTGTGATTTTGCTGTGATGGTTCGGCATAGAAGAACACAGTGGAAAAAGCGCGGGAAGAAAGCACGGTTGGTTGTTGTTAATTTTACTAGTTTATTCCCGTTTTATTCTGTTTTAGAGGATACCTTTAATACTCCCTCCCTCTCCCTCTCCCTCTCTCTCCGTATAAAAATATAATGTAATATTTACACTAATATCACATTGAGAAATTTTATTTTTTTAATTGATTTTTAGTGTGAAGCATTTAGACTTAACGAGTACATTAGGAGGTGAATAATGAAATACATATTAATTATATTCTTTCTTTTTTCTCAATTAACTTGGGCTGTTCTTCAAGAACAAGCAAACCAGACAAACTACAGAGCAATAGTGGGAGAATCCCATGAAACATTATTGGACATACTATTCCATAAGCCATCACAAACAAAACATCTGGGAGAAAATTTGTGCGAACTTCATGATACAGAAGAGTACATTTGTCTGCCGAATGCCATTTCTAAGCCTTCTTATGAAGTAGTGGACTCAGTACCACAGGATGTGTGGGTTGCTTTTCAAGAACAAGTAAGCCAGGCAGACTATAGAGCAATAGTGGGGGAACCCCATGAAACATTATTGGACATACTATTCCATAAACCATCACAAACAAAACATCTGGGAGAAAATTTGTGCGAACGTCACGATACAGAAGAGTACATTTGTCTGCCGAATGCTATTTCTCAGCCTTCTTATGAAGTAGTGGACTCAGTACCACAGGATGTGTGGGTTGCTTTTCAAGAACAAGTAAGTACTTCTCAAGAACAAGCAAACCAGGCAGACTATAGAGCAATAGTGGAGTAAATACTATAATACACTTGTATCCTATGTAGAGGAATCCAACCCCATTTCTGAAAACATTTTTTTAATTTCACCAAGGGATTCCGAACCAATACCATCAAATTCCGATAATTCTATTATTGTTTTTTTCACTAAATCCTCTATAGTGTGAATACCCGCTCTGTTAAGAGCCTGCACGGTTTGAGAGGAAAACCCCAGATCAAAAACATTCCTTTT
>JANQSX010000034.1 GCA_028279085.1 Bdellovibrionales bacterium | reverse complement strand
TAATCTTATGGTAATAGGTTGAAATATAATGTTAACTTTATTAAATAAAAAAAATCAAAAAAAAATGAGGTGCGAAAATGAAAAAATATATCTATTTATTGATTATGTTGGTTTCTGTTTTAGGATTGTTGATAAGTTGTAATGGTGAACAGCATCCTTTGGATGAGGGATCAGCACAAGCTGATGCAGGCAGTGTTGCGGATGGTGGTGCAGGTGTTGCGGCGGATGGCGGTGCGACGGCAACAGTGGATACAGGCGCACAAGCGGCAGACAGTGGAGCAACTACAGCAGTAACAAATCCTACAGGTAGTGGAGATGACACACAACAAGAAGAGCCAAAGGTTACTTTTTCTGAGATTCAGCCTTTATTTCAGAAACATTGTGCATACTGCCATGTACCTGGTGCTCCACCGGCAATACCTACAATCGATTGGACAGATTATGCTGTAGCTAAGTCTTATGTGGATAGTGGGGTATTGTATGAAAGAATGTGGACTCTCAAAGACGATGAAGAAAAAGGAATGCCACTAGGTAATGGTCTTGATATGACAGAAGAAGAGAGAAAACAGATTGTAAGTTGGATTCAAGGTGGTGGACTTCAATAAAAAAACTCACCAAAATAAAAAGCGAAAATATCTTACTGACACTTTAAGCTGCTGTAATAAGCCGCCAGATTTTTAATGTCTTCCTCAGTCAAAGGTGCCACCATAGGGGCCATAGAAGGGTCTTTTCGTATACCTGCTTTAAAAGCTTTGATTTGCTTTATGAGGTATTGTTCTTTTTGTCCTGCCAGGTTAGGCCATATAGGGCTGGCACTGATGCCAGCTGGTCCATGACAGGCTGCACAAACAGCGGATTTAGCTTTCCCTTTCGCTATATCTCCCGCAAAAGACGAAATAGATAGTAATAATATAAGGCTTACTGACAAATATTTGACTGTATTAATCATTAACTACTCCCTTGTATAAAAAAAAGTGATACCTACTATAAGTAAGTTAAAATAAAAAACAAAATACTGTCAAGCGTTATATATATTTTATACACCTCTTATCGGTAGGTTGGAGTAAAAACTTTTTAAGAAAGTTTAATTTAGTTACATCTTTTAGTTAGATCTTAAGGAGACCCTCGAAAAGCTCTGCGACAGAAATTAATTGTTCCTTGTCCCGCATCAAGCACTTCTTTATAAAAGCGAACGCTCCAGTCTCTAGCTCTTTGTGTTTTTCGGAGTAGAAGGTCCTTACCTTTAGTGTTTCTCCATTGTTTAAATTGTTCGCTGTAACCCCAATATAAGGCGGAGTAAAGGCTGAACATGATACCGGCAGTTACTCCGATGGCTTCCCAATTCAGATAATACTTATCAAAGGATTTGACCATAATATCAACGGCTATAAATGTGGTAACAACTCCCCCTAGTCCGAATGCGAGGAGTCTTCTTGCATAATTAGGTGGTTCTATCGGAAGAGGAGGGGATTTGGATATAAGACTTAAAAGCTGTTGTGAAGTTCTTTTAATCGTTTCCAACTCTTGATTATCAGGAAACTCACTGGAAGATTGGTCTTGCTGATTATTCACATAAGTAAATAATGTTGGATTCACCTGTTTAACGGCATTTAATAATTGTTTTTTGTACTTTCCATTTTTATAAAGATCCATCATTTCAACGATAGCTTCTTTGTAATCGGCTTGTAATGTTTCTTTGTTCTCATAAAGAGCCTGATTAATTCGGTATAGTTTATCCCTTAATGTTTCCATTCTTTTTCTACTATTAGTTAACTTAACAGCACTACTTTGGTGTGATCGACCTAATAGTATCCAGAAAACATTTACAAATCCCCCTAAAAGATTAATGAGAAGAAAGGCAAAAGCGGCTTCTTCAAAGGTTTGTGGTGATAATAACAACCTCATACCTATCATTAGGGTTACACCAATTTGCCATGTCTTAAATCTAGTTTTATATTCCGTCCATACCGCATCACCAAAATTAGAAAAATTTTCAGGATAGCCTTTACTCCTATCCGGGTCTCCCGTTATGGTTAAATAGTGAAGAGTAGTGCCCAACTCATGCAAGAAACTCGCTTTTTTACCTTCTAGGGGATATAATTTATTTGCAGATGTTTTGTAGGAGTCAGCGTGTTTAGCGGCAATACCTTTAACAACATTCGGATTATCTGAAAACTGCATAGCACGTTGTCCACCTGCTATAATAAAATGACCTAATACATTCTGCCATACATCTTGTAAATGAGCTTCACCGGTAAATAAAAACTTATTTGTATATGTTGATAAGTCTGTTGTGAAATGTTCTAAATTAAAGGCCGCTCTTTCTGTCATTACCAAAGGTAAAAGCATTACAACTAAATGATCCATCATAAATTCAGTAAGGAATCTATCCGCTACGAAGTCACTAGGTACTTTTGATAACTTTTCCACTTGATCCATATTTTGAGTTAAAACATTACGAGGATGAAAATTTCTCAAGGGAGTTTGTTGAATCAAGCGAACGGCAGTGTATTTCATAGCACGGCTTTTTTGTTTGAACTCAGGGTCAGTATGAAACTTTTCCACTTGTTCCTGAGCTTTCTCATAATACTTTTTCAATAACTCCGGATCCAGATTAGTAAGCTCTGTTCGCATATCCATTTGATTCATCTTTTTTATTTCTTTTTCCAGATTTTTCAATACCCATAAAAATTCCATTTGTAGTGCATGATCTTTTTTCATTCTAGCTAATTCTTTCAAATCAAATCTACCTACTCCGTATATAAGGCTATCTATCGGGTCCATATTTGCTTTTTTTGCAATAGCTAAAGTAGCCATTAGCCAGGCTACAAAACGTATCCGATTTTGCTTTTCTTCAGCAGTATCCAATAGATGTTCATTTTGAATAAACTTTTCACCTTTTGGGTTCCATTTCCATCCTGAAGCACCAAGCCTCATATCTTTTTCAATACCTGCAACCTTTCCGACATCCGATTGGGCGGAAATAACTTCAAATGGATTTAGTTGTTTGTGCATAGCTCTGAAGAATTGAGGTTTACCCATTGCTCTGGATGCCCATACCCAAAACCCCAGCATACCAACACTTACAAATTTAATGGCAAAACCTGTGAGTTTAAGCGCCCATCCTTTGTCGCTCCATTTATTAATAAAATTTCTCATAAAGGTTTTTGGTAATATTTTTTTATAGGTCCATTGAGAGACGGGAACAGCACTTTTAGCTGCTAAATATAAAAAGAGAGGTAAGGACACACCTACAACTAGTAAATGGGGAAGGGTTGTAGCCGAGTAAAACGACAACCCATCCATGTAGAGAAGGTTTCTTATAAAAAAGTAGGTGCCGGTACCAACCACTATGAGAGTAAGTGTTAATTCAAACCACTGTTCCTTTAAAAGAGATGATATTGCTTCCGGGGTTTTACTTTTTATAAATTGTGCAGATGCAGAGGCTTTATCTTTTACAAACTGTGTGGATTTGTGAGCCTTTATAGTTTGTATAGTTCTATGAGTTTGTATAGCCTGTATTAATCTAAGTGCTTTACTTGTTGCCTTTACTGCTTTACTACGCCACTGTTGAATAGTGGATTCGTCAATCTTTTCTTGCTGTGTGGACTCTTGTGCTTCAACTTGTCGGGCGATATCTTCCACGGCTAGACTAATATTTTCTTTTATTTCCTCTAAAGTGTCTGTTTGGCGATGGATTGCATTTTTTTCAGTTGATAGTTCCTTTAATTGGTTATCTCTTAGATAGGCTATGCTGTTTTTTGCTTGAATCAGTTTTTGAATAGAGCCACGGGAGAAAAGAGCAGCCAAGGAATACCTTGATTTATCAGAACTATTTAATTCACTGTATTTCTTTTCAAATAATTTTATTTCTTCTGCATCCATTATATAAGGGACTACCATTTTTATCATCATGTCCAATACATTGTAGTCAACCTTCATCCATCCCGCTAATTCAGTCCTCTTAAGGAATTGCACTAAATGTTTTTGATTGTTTGAATCTACATAAGAAACCATCAAATCACCATGTGTTATAAGAGATCGGCCTTCAAAAGTTTTCTGTAAATTATCTACATATTCAGGTACTATATCCGGTTTACGAGTGTTACCATTGTAAAACTCTACAGTGACTTTTCCTTTATTATTGTCTGCTGAAGATATTTCATTTAGATGTTTTAAAACAGGAACAGGTATTGTAGTAAACGGGATAGGTGCTTTGCCAAGATAGGCTTCAGCAAATACCATGTTGGCTACAAGCAGCCCTCTATTTCTATCCACAAGAATGAGTAGCTCTCCATCATTGAAATAGTCTATGATATCCATTTGTGAAATACGATGGCGTACCACTGTTATCTCTCGTTCTTGTCCACCCATTACCTCTGTTCTCGTGCCTTCAAAAATTAATTTGTTGGATAGTTTATTATATTTCACTTTGATATTAGTGAAAAACACAGGAGCAGGGTGGCTAGCGTAATCATTTAGATCAATGGGTGCTTCGACTGTTTTTCTTACTCTGTTTTGTTGAGGGTCAAAATAGTTTTTAATAGATTCCACTTGCTGATTGGCAAAAAGAAAAATATTTTCTGATTTTTTTCTTACCTCAGGATATTCTTCTAAATATTTACCTATTGTTCCTGTATCCATGGCTGTAGCGATAGCATTAAGAATATCAATCTTTTTACCTACTTGTAGCTCCGGACTTTTTTCACCTTTTGCTCTTAATTCACTTTCCTGTTCATCTACGGCCATCTGAAAAGGATCTATTGTCCCTTCACTGAATTGTTTGAAGGCCTCGCGGATAGAAGCTTCCAATGGATCTATTGGTACATTGTTTTCACTTGAACTAGCTCCATTTTTTGGAGCATCAGAAGGAGTATCATTATTATTGGAGTAAGCATAATAAGGACTCAAACAGAGCTGAATAGATACAATGATTTTTAACAACCATTTTGCATTTCTTTTTAATAATTTGATCACAGGCCATCCTCCTTGATTTAAGTATTATTCGTATAAGTGACTGTCTTCTTGACATTCAATAGGTACCGTATCCCATGTTTCCTGAACATATTGTTCCGGAAATATTTCATGAGAGTCTGGTCCATAAGTCGTATCAGCATAAAGCATTTTCTGACCGCAATAGGTAAAGGATTGTTTAAATCCATACCAATCTCCCCAGTGTTCTACTATAGCTGGAAAAACCACACGCCATTCTCTCATGGTTTTTCCATTAATAGTGTGTTCGGAATAAGTCGCTTTTTCTCTTTCAGAAAATGAAGTGTATTTATTATTTAACCAAAAAAGATAACATCTATCTTTGGAAGGAAACTGTCCTTCCGCCGTATGTGCTGCAAACTCTTCATCTGTCATTTCTTTATATCTTCTAAAAGGATACCCTCTCTTAAAAGGTAGTTCTTGCCACCAACTACATCTTAGATTATCTAACATATCTTCCTGACATTCTGTTTTCTTATGAGTAGTGCTTTTATCTTTACAATTATATAAATCATTTAATGAATCATATCCAAAAGCGGAATCCGTCCAACTAAGAGATGGAAATTCATTTTCTGTAAAATCTATCAGTAATACACTAGACATGATATGCAACATAAAGGGTACGACCATTAATTTGTTGTTTCGCATGTGGAGTTCTTCCAGTTGTACTAACCTATAAATGTATTCATCAATATAACGGATAGAGCTGTATGACATATCCAAAACTTTTAATTGAGATAGACAGAAGGTGTTTATAGGAACTTCCTGGTTTTTATAATTATTATGACTGGCTTTTAAAGATGTTAATTTTTTTAAATTGCAAATATCTTTGCTAAAGTCTCTAATTCCTGTTCCTGAAATATCCAGTTCACTCAAAGTGGAAAGATTAGTTACAAAAGATGGTAGATATGAAACTTGAGGATTTTTCGCGATATCCAGTTTTTCTATAGAAGTAAAATAGCAAGCGTAGTTGTTGTCATGAAGCAGATCTAATTCATCTTTATTAATATTTTTAATTATCAGTTGTTTTATTTGTCCCAATTGATCTGCTGTTACATCCGCACAATTCATTTCTAATTGTGTTTCAATAGATACTTTTAGACTATCCGGAAAGGCACAGACATTTGTTTGTGTTGCCGTATTATCATCAGTAGGGCAAGGGGATAGAACTTCTGTGTCCACAGAAACATCTAAAGCGGCTCCAGCATCAACGTCAGCGGCATCGGTGGCACCGGTATCAGTGGCAGCGGCATCAGCACCGGTATCAGTGGCAGCGGCATCAACTCCGGCATCAGCGGCAGCGGCATCAGCGGCAGCGGCATCAGCGGCATCAGTTACAATAGGGGTTACCGGTTTTGGTAGATCTTGGGGTGCTGTAGGTTTATCTGTTTTAGTGTCCACGGAAAGCAGGTTTATCAGGGTCGGTAACTTCAGAAATGGGAGGAGTGTCTTTTTTCTTAATAGAACATCCTGTAATAATTAAGAAACTGATTAAATACAATAACTTAACTGTTAACTTCAATGCTACCACCTTTGTTGTAGGTTTATTTTTTGTAATTGGAAAAGGGAAAGTACACTAAAATGAATTGAAATGAAATATATATATTAAAAAATTGTAGAGTAGTGAAAGAATCTATGAAAATTTTTCACAAACTGTAAAAAATAGATATAACTTTTACAAATTCCTAAAGAATTGTTTTGGATATTAATAATAGAAATGAAAGAGTCAAAAATGTTAAATCTATAATTGATTTCATGTTGTTTTTACTCATGAAGCAGCTACGTATAAGATTATATTATTCTTCTAATAAGAGATACTTTTTACCTCTAAATAGTATAAAGCCGTTTTTCACAGATGATTTAAGGAACTCACAGTGTATCGTATAAATATTTCACTGTTTGAAATATTACTTGTAAAAGATATTGCATTTCTATAGTGTCTGTTCCCATTCGACTTTAAGTACCCCAAAGTACCTAACAATTATAGGCTGAGTATGTATTTTCGTATTGTATATATTTTTTTATTAAGTGTTTTATCTTTAGCTTCTTTTTTTTCTGATGCTCAAATTGTATGTGAGGATATTTTTGGTTCTCGATTATATTACGATAATAAAGTTCTTGAACATAGAGCGGATAGTGCACTCTTTCACCCTAAGTTTGAAGATATTGTTGCGGAAAGGGAGTTACAAAAAAAATGGAATGAAAAACCTATTATTCCAAGATTATTAAAGTTTCTTTTACCACGGGGTGTTCATTTTATTAAGCGTCAGCTATATCAACCTGGTCATGCATCTGCCGTAAAATTAGGTGAATGGGGTGAAGAAATTATAGCAAGAGCTCATTATAAACATGGAGATCGTGTATTTCATACAAATGTAGCATTTAGTAGAAGAGCGCTTTTTGATAATTTGAATGATGGTGCAAAACAAAACTGGTTAGTGGGGAAGAATGCTAAAGCGGCTATTTTATTTTTACATGGAGGAGGGACTAAATCTACCGGTTTTCATGTGGGAGGACAGCTCATTAGTCGTTTTAGACATTTTGATGTTGATGTGGTGTCTATTGATTTACCTTGGCATGCTCAGGGACACCGGGAGTTTGTGAATGCAGAAGTTGATATTAAAATAATAGGAAGTTTTGTGAAAAAATATATCCCTCCAAATGTTCCTTTGTTTGTTGTGGGTCATAGTTGGGGTTCTGTTTATGCTGAGATATTAATGAGAATGACGGATCGCCCACCTGAAGAACTGTCCTTTCATAATAACTTAAAAGGAGTGATGATACTTTCTACAGCACAGGATGCAGCTCGTGGTAAATCCAGGCAAGAGAAATATGCCGCTTATTTTAAAAGATTAAAGGAGTCTAAACGAAGATCGCACACGGAAGCCCCTGAAAGTGAGTTACATATTTTCACTAATATTGTCAGGGATGGAAAGACAAGTGCTTTAGGGGGAGCCTATTCCATGAATGTTATATCTTATTTAGATCAGACAACTCCTGAACATAAAGGGAGAAAATATATTCCGGCTCTGATGCTTGTTGGTAAAAGAGATTCTCTAGTTTATTTTGGGTTTGAAGATCTATATGAAGTGTATAAAGAGCTGGTAAATGTGGAAACTCATTACCTTGAAGGAGAGATGCCGCATGTTTCATCACGCTCTAAAGAACCTGTTATGCAAGGAGTGGGCCACGATGTTTTCAGTGTTTTAGATCCTAACAACCTTAAAGGAAGGGAACCGATTGTATATGGTATAATGAGGAGATTTATAGCTAAACAATTAGAGTTGGATTCTCTTAAGTCCAATCTTATTAAAGATGTGAAATTATCTGGTATTGGTGAATCTTTTGAAGGAGAAATAATTAATCAAATAAGAGAAATAAAATCTTTTAGTGAGTTTAGGCTTTTTATTAATACAAACCCAGGAGTTCGAAAAGCATTAGGCTCAGAATTAATTAATGATATTGGTAGAACTGCCACTCGGTTAGAATCATCAGCTGATTTACAAAAAGTAAATTTAAATAAATTGCAAGTGCATCCTCTTATTCGTTTGATGCAACTGACAGCAAACGATTTGGCATTTAGGGAGTTTTTAAAGGATTTTATCCATTATGAGGACAATAAAACTTCTACTTATATCTCATATATAAAAGTTGGTAGAAAAACACATGTGGAAAACATATCAAGAGCTTTGTCTCAGTATAATTCTTATGTATCCAGAATTAAGTATTTATTAGATAGATTGCTTACTACAGAAGATATGTCTGACCTGACACCTTTAATTCGTGAGATAGATGCAGTAATAGATGTTGCTTTTAAAGAAATTGAGCATGGAAAAAAAAGTGATAATACAAAAAAGGATGATGCAAAAGGAAGGCAAGATGTTTTAAAGAAAATTAATAATGAAAAATTGAAGATAGATTTAATTCAATTGAGAGAAAAAATGGCAGAGGAAGCAGATTCCAATAATATGACAATGGAGGAGATACAACAAACCGCAAGGAAAATCTTAGGGAAAAATGATTCATTTTTTGCTCCTTTAAAACACAATAAGCCATCTAAAAAGATATCCGGTTTATTGGGTTTGTTATTGGCAGCTAAAGATCTTGAGCAGGTGAAAAGCATAATTGAAAAAGAAAGACTTCCTAGAACTGTTGAAAGAAATGTAATAGAAGCAATGAGAGAATATCTTGTGAGTGAAAGTCTTATTGCATTTGAATATGTACCTCAGATGAAAGATTTTGAGGGATTGAATATGACAAATAAGCAAAAAGAGAGAGTGGCGGGTATCATTCATAAATTATCCTCTATTATTGAAAGTAGAAAAAAAAGAGAAAAGGAAAATAGCAGTATTAGTGCGGAACAACAGCAACTTCGAGACAAATATGAAGAGCTTCTTAAAATTGTGAAACACAATATAAAAGCACTTAAAGATGTGTTTAAAGAAGCAAGCTATCAACCTCCTCCATCATTAGTAGAAGCTCATAATAGAAGTGCGGAGGAACTTAATGGAGTGGAAAGAGCGATAGAAAAAATGGATAAAGCTCTTGATGAGGTATTTAAAGCGGAGGAAGAATTATCAGACTTACAAATTACTGAAATGCTCAACAGTAGAAGAGAGGATATTGATAATTTTATAAATTTATATGAACAATATGTTCAAAATAGACACTCACTGAGACAGGAATTAATTGTGGCTGGAGAAAGGGGTGATATGGGAGTGGAACTTCAAGAGACGATAACCAGTCTTTATGGTCATGGCTCCGAAGGGAGGACATCAGTTGTGGGTGCTGATAATCAATATGAAGCTTTGAAAAAAGTAACAATTCAATTAGCTGTGGTGGAAGCGAAAATGCATAACCTTGAAAGGCTGAGGATAGAAAGCAGTATGGAATATACCTCTTTAATGAATGCTTTAATGAATATTCTCGGGCAGTATGTTTCAAATAGTTCTGGGATAAAGGAGGTGGATAATTTAATTAAAGATGCATCTAATTTATCAAAAATTGTGGAGTATCCTCTATTGGGAGTTTTGAATGGTGAACATGGTAATATCCCTTTAAATGGGGCAAACAGGGAACAGGTGATAGAATATATTGGTGATTATAAAAAAGTTTTTTCTGAAGCTGCTAGTAAGTGGGATAACTTACGTTCAAAAGTTCCTCCTCTATTACCAACAGCTTCTGATTGAGGTGTTTAATGATTGAAGGTTGAATATGTATTCTCGTATTGTATCTATTATTTTCTTAGGCATTTTATTTTTAGCATCTTCTTTTTCTGTTGCTGAGTCTTCATGTAGATATATTTTTGGTTCTCGGTTGTACTACGATATTAGAGCACTTAAGAGAAAAAGTAAGGAATCAGATTTTCACCCTCGGTTCGAGAATATTGCTGAAGAAAGAATTTTACAAAGAAGGTGGAATGAAGAGCCTGATATTCCAAAGTTATTAAAATTTTTACTTCCACAAGGTGTTCATTTTATTAAGCGCCAGTTATATCAACCTGGTCATGCAACGGCAGTCAAACTAGGTGAGTGGGGTAATGAGATCATAGCTAGGGCCCATTATAAACACGGAGATCGCGTGTATCATACAAATGTGGCATTTAGCGTGAGAGCGCTTGTTGATAATTTAAAAGATGGTGCAAATCATAATTGGCTGGTAGGTAAAAATGCTAAATTGGCTATTTTATTTTTACATGGAGGAGGAACTAAATCCACCGGATTTCATGTGGCAGGTGATATTATTACTCATTGGAGTCAGTATGGAGTTGATGTGGTGTCTATGGATTTACCTTGGCATGCTCAAGGGCACCGGGAGTTTGTGAGTGCGGAAACTGATATTAAAATAATAGGGAGTTTTGTTAAAAAATATATTCCACCTCATGTTCCTTTGTTTGTTGTAGGGCATAGTTGGGGTTCTGTTTATGCTGAGATATTAATGAGAATGACGGATCGTCCATCGGAAGAGTTTTCCTTTCATAATAATTTGATGGGAGTGGCAATGCTTTCCACTGCGGTGGATGCAGCTCCTGGTAAATCCAAGAAAGAGAAGTATAATGCTTATTTTAAACGATTAAAACAGGCTGAGCGGCGATCACACACTGAAGCACCTAGAGATGAATTACATATTTTTGAGAATATTGTCAGAGATGGAAAGACAAGTCCTCTAGGGGGTGCGTATTCCATGAATGTTATATCTCAATTGGATCAGGTAGCTCCCGGACACCAGGGGAGGGAATTTATTCCAGGTCTTATGGTTGTTGGTACGAAAGATTCTCTAGTTTATTTTGGGTTTGAAGATTTATATGAAGTGTATAAACAGTTAGCAAATGTGGAGACTCATTATCTGGATAAACCTATGCCTCATGCTCCCAAGAAAGAAAGTCATGGAGTTGGTCATGATGTTTTTTCAACTTTAGATCCTAAGACGAAAGAACCAATTGTAAATGTTTTACTAAAAAGTTTTATAGCTAAACAGTTAGCATTCAGTGCTCTTAAAACAAGTATTGTTAGGGAAATTCAATCATCTTCTAATGATAATGGTTTTTTGAAAGACACTGTTATTGATACAGTAAAAGGTTTAAAATCATTTGATGCACTTAAGGATTTTCTTGAGACGAATCGGTTTACTCAACAAGTATTAGGTTCAGAATTTCTTGATACTGTTTATAGTAATTATATGAATCAATCAGCTTCTTTTACTTTTAAAAAACAGAAACCGGTGATACCTGATTTTATTCGTTTAATGCAACTGACAGCAAATGAATTATCATTTAGAGAGTTTATACTGGATTTTGTGTATTATGAAGAAAAGGAGACGGCTACCTACATATCATACAAAAGAGAAAAAACACAGGAGCAGGCAAGAAAAATTTTAGAAGCTTTAGGTAATTATAACACTCCTCCTCGAAGGATTTACCATGTATTACAGGAGGTACTTAATGCAAATAATAAAGCAGGTTTATCATCTTTGCGTACAGAAATGGAGTTTATAACAGTTGAGATATTTAGAGAAGATGGAGCGTTTAAAATTAATAATAAAAGGGTTGAGAGAGCTTTAATTGCGTTAAAAGAAGAAATAGAAAAGTTAACAGATTCTAATTTATCTTCTGATAAAACATTAAGTGATATAAAACAGCAGGCAAAACAGATCTTAGAAGAATATGATGCGTTTTTTGCTTCTGTAAATAGAAATAGTGCATCTAAAAAAATATCCGGTTTAACGGATTCAATTATAAATGCTAGTAATTTAAATGAGGTGAGAAGGATCATTGCACCATCACAGCTTCCTAAACCTATTTTGAAAAAAGTTATAGTGTTAATGGAGGAGTATTTTATAATACAGCGTCTTGTTTCATTTGATTATGCACCTGTATTGGATAGTTTTAGAACGTTAGATATGCCATACAAACATAGAAGAAAGGCTTTAGATATAACTGCACAATTAGCCACTGTTATTAAAAACATAAGAGAAAGCAATGCAGAATATTTGGAAGCTATTAAAGAGAGAGATCGTATTAGAAAAGAGCATAATGAACTCTTTGATAAAGTGAAACAGAATATTAAGCTTCTTAAAGACATTTTTAAAAATAGTAATTATCGACCTCCAGCTGTCTTGTTAGAAGCTCATAATAGAAGTGCGGAGGAACTTAATGGAGTGGTGAAAGCACAAAGGAAAATGGAGAAAGATCTTGATGAGGTATTTAGGGAAGGAGAGGATTTACAAGATACACAGATTACTGAGATGCTTGAACAGAAAAGAGATAGTATTGATCAATTTGTAGATTTATATAGACAATATATTCGGAACAGACAGACATTGAGGGAAGAGTTGATTGCAGCTGGAGAAAGAGGTGATATGGGGATAGAGTTTAAAAACATAGTTACAAGTCTTTACGGTTATGGTTCTAGGGGGAGAACATCAATAATAGGTCCTGGTAATATTTATTCATCTCTTAAAAGTATAATAGTTGATTTAGCCAAGGCAGAGGTAAAAGTATATTATTTTCAGAAATTACGAAGAGAAAACAAGGTAGAATACAATGGTTTAATGAATGATCTTGAGCGGATTATCGCAAAGCATAGGCCGTCTGAAGAAAAAGAATTAGCTTTGGTTACAGATGCAGCTAATTTATTTAATGTTACAGAGTATCCTTTGCTTGAGCTGTTAAATGGTAGGTATGGTACTATTCAGTTAGATAGTAGTAATAGAGAAGCTGTTGTTCATTATATTGATAATAATAAATATAAAGGAGTTTTTTCTAAGGCTGTTAATCATTGGAAATCTTTACAATCAAGAGTCCCTCCTTTATTACCAACAGCATCTGACTAATCTATTATATTATTGTTTTGAAAGTTTTATATATAATATGTGTTTGACTCTGTTTTTGTACTTGGGTTGGAAGATAATGTGTGTTTAATTTTGCGACAATTAAGGTAATTTATCTGTTTTTTATACAATAAACGTCTATAAAAAGATATTTTGCTTGGATTTTCTTACTTAATACCGTAAAAATCCCTTTTTTATTTGACTGATGATACAATATAGAGGTTGAGTGTTTTTGTTTGTGGCAATATAGTATTGGGTTTTTATGAGAGCATTTATCTATTTGTGGTTTTCTGTTATTTTATGTGGTTTTTCTTTTAATGCTTTTAGTATTGAAATCAATGATGACTTATTTATTGAAGAGAGTGATAGTGATGATGAAGGGATTGAAATTATAGAAACTGCAGAAATGTCAGGAGAGGAAGCACGAGAACCGAATATAAAAAAGGCATATAAAAAAGAAACAGTTATTATTAAAAGAGATATATCCTCTTTACAGAATGCTATTCAGGGTCTTGATAGTGAAGATCGAAAAAAAAAAGTAGCTTTAAAAAAAGATCAAAATAAATCCAATCAACATACATTTTCCAGTAAAAAAAAATCTTCTCTCCAGTCGGTGGATTATGGAGATTATGAAATTCATTGGAGTAAAACAAAAAGATATTAGGAAAGAGGATATTGTTTTTGGAACATCATTAAGAAAGTATCAATAATTCTTTGTGTGTTCTCGGATTGATCCATTTTATAATAAGCCTTGATATTCATAGAGTAATTAACTTCCTCTAGTTGGATCACAGATAGACGACCCATACGAATTTGCTTGTGAATACTATGAAAAGGAAGAAAACCCCAACACATCCATACTTCAATAATTCTTTTTAGAGTTCCCACATTATTACTTTCAAATATAGGGGCTTGCATCTCCACTTTGTTTTGCATAGCTATTTGGTATAGATGGTAACGGAATTTTGGAAATAAATTTTTAAAACTTACCATAGGTCTTAACTCAAGATCTTTTATGGATATGCTTTTAGGTAAGGAGCTGTCTTTTCCCGATCCGACAAATAGTAGATCGTCTTTAAATAAAAACTGAGATTGATATCCTGGTAAGCTCAATCCATATTGTTCCTTTAAGTCAGGTAGGATAGCTATATCCACTTCTTTAGTTTTCATCTTTTCTATTACTTCTGAACCTGTGCCATAGGAAAGCCCCATTTTGAGTTTTCTTTGATTGGGATTAAGAATAGTGCCGATAATAGGAGTGACTAGATTAAGTCCGATAGAGTTTAAAGTGGCTATCTGAATATTTCCCTCCAACTCATTTGACATAGTTTGAATAGCGGTTTGAACTTTTTGTGTTAAGTTTAGGATTTTTCTGGCATAATTATAAAGAAGTTGTCCTTGAACAGTGAGATGGACATGCCGTACTCCTCTTAAGAATAGCTTAACATTCAGCTCGCTTTCCAGATTGCGTATCTGTTGACTGACGGCTGGTTGAGTAACAGAAAGCTTGGCAGCCGCCGCTGTCATGCTACCTTCTGAGATTACTGTACAAAATGTCATGAGTTGCTGAAGATCCAATATATACACTCCTATCTAAATGTGTCTAATGTGCGCTCCCTTATAAAATAAATCAACCCATAAGTTATCTTTATGACAAAATCTTAAAGTTTTAAGAAAAATGCTTTAAAATCACTTATAGAATTAAAATTTTTTATATAAAGCACTGAAATACTTTATTTTTCATACTTTGAGCTTGTTAAGAAAATATGAAAAAATAGGAATATATCTTAAAACTCCAGAGGGTCTTTCTGTATTTATTTAATAAAAATAAAAAAAATTGCAAAAGTAAAAATTATTGCCGATATTATAAAATATGATAAGGCTGTTAATTCCGGTTTTACTTATTGTTTTTTCTATTTCTTCTTTAGCGAAAAAGTTTGCAACGGACTATGTAAGCTTTGATTTGCTTAATAATTGGCATTGTCATCCTGAAGGAACGGAATGGATTTGTACCAATAAACTAAATAGAAAAAAAGCTTCTGAAGCCATGATTATTCTGACCGCTAAACAAAAAGGGCCTTCAGATAGCATGGCTCAATACATCAATCATTTAAAAGCACCACGCACAGTAAAAAAGGCCAGGGGAGGAACATTCACTTCCAAAGTTTTCCATGCAAAACAAAGGCATATCAATGGACATATGTGGGTTGATGGTTTTCATCAGGGTTCGGAAGTTCCTGTTTATTATACCCGTTATCTTGTGACCATTAAAGGTAGTCTTGGTATTTTGGTTACCTACAGTGCTCATAAAGATCATTATAAAAAATATGCTTCTGATTTTGCGGCGTCTATTAATAGTTTAAGAGTTATGAACGTATCTCCTAGTTTTTCCGGCGGAAAAGGTTCGGTGGGGATGGGAAATGTCAAAGATTATCTTCAAGATATGATAGATGTAGATAATGAATTAGGTGGGATGGGAGATGATGATGAAGAGCCTGAAGGTTTAGGTGAGATTTTTGGTATGAGTCCGGAGATTTTAGGAGGCTTGGCTCTTTTATCTGCTGTAGCCGGATATTTATTTTATAGAATGCGAAGAAGGAAGAAATTGCAAGCGGCTGCTGCTAGAGATGCGGAAAAGAGTAGATCTTCCAGAAGAGATAGAAGTGGTAGAAACAGAAGTAGAAGGTCTTCCAGAGGTACTTCCTCATCTCGTCGAAGATCATAAATAAACTACTTATTTTATTGAGTTTGATTGTTTTTTGTGAGACTAAGTCTCATATAAGGTATTCAAAAATACAGAAAGCCGACTCAATGAGCCGGCTTCCATTTTCAGAAGAGAGAATTGTGTTCTGAGGTTTAGAAATACAGTTTGGCATTTATGGAGGCAATAAGCCAATTCGTCTCTTCTATATTAACCGGATTTTTATTAGTCAATTCATAGTATTCAAAGTCGTCACTCCGGTTAGAGTTTTTGTTGTTGTAAAGGTTCACTATGTTAATCAGCATATTCGCACCAACAGATATTCTTTTAGTTATCATAAAATCCATACCGATGTTGGCTCCTAAATCAATAGAGTCTGACTTAACCTGGTTATCACAGTATTCAAGGGTCACACCGTAACAAGCATTTTCAGTGTTGGTGTTATTGAAAGAGTATATCCAGTAGTTGTAAGATATAGCGGCACCGGCGTAAGGTTTAAAACGACTGCTGGAAGAAGGAGTATAGTTAAGTGAAAGAACTCCTGATAATTGATACACATCATCGTCGTTGGATTCACCGTAACTGTGTTCGTTATTTCTGTATACATTCTTTTCATCAATTAACTTATGTTTTGAATACATAAATTTACTTTCCATAATCAAACCACTGTCATCAGAAGCACCAAGAGCCAGACCAAAACTTCCATAAGAACTCACATTTTCAAGTGAACGGGTTAAATTAGAAGCCTGACCGCCAAAAATTCCTGCATATATACTATCTTTATCCTGATCTTTAACAGGGGAAACAACTTCAGTATATATTTCACTTTCGTCAGCAGTTACATTTTCTTGCTTGACAGGAGTTGTAGATTGAGATGAAACAACTGTTTTTGGAGCTTGCTTTTCTCCAAAAAGTTTTTTTAAACGCTCCAGACTCAGGGACGAGCAGGAGCGTTTA
>JANQSX010000014.1 GCA_028279085.1 Bdellovibrionales bacterium | reverse complement strand
TTTGGTGTGGTTGGATTTTAAAGATAATTTAACAGCTTTTAATGGAAGAAAAAAATCTTCATTTAAAGATAAAGGGACCTTGAATAGGAATATCAGTTCATTGATTTTTCGTTTTCTGGAAAAAGAAAAGGTAAAAAATCATCGGGTGACAGATATAGGGCAAACAGGAATGATCTGTCAGCGGTTGGAGGTTTTGCCTTTGGAGGTGGTAGTCAGAAACCGTTTAGCCGGTTCCACAGCTAGAAAATTTCAGTTCTCTGAAGGTCATACTCTACCGGAACCTTTAGTGGAGTTTTATTATAAAAAAGATGAATTGGGTGATCCTTTTATTAGTTCAGAACAAGCGGTTATTTTCGGGTTTGCTTCTAACTGGAAAGAAGTGGAAGTTTTAAAAAAGAAAGCTTTGGAAATAAATAATAAATTGAAATATTTTTTTGATTCTGTTGGATTGGAGTTGATTGATTTTAAACTGGAGTTTGGAAAAAGAAAGAAAACACAAGCTGGAGAAGAGGATAATCTGTTGTTAGGTGATGAGATATCTTGTGATTCCTGTCGTCTTTGGGATAAAAAGACCGGGGAAAAAAGAGATAAAGATCGTTTTCGTCTAGATCTGGGGGAAGTTGAAGAATCTTATAAGAAGGTGCATGAGGATTTACTGCAACGATGGGGAAGAGAGTTGGAAAAACAGTAAATAATTTTTTATTAGCAAGAGCAAATGGAGGAATTAGTATGGTCATTGTGGGAGTTAAAATTTTACCTAAAAAAGAAGTTTTGGATGTGCAGGGTCGTGCTATAGCGGAAACTTTAAAAAGAAGAAAGCACCTTATAGAAGAGTGTCAGTATGGAAAATTTATTAAATTGAAAATTAATACTGCTAATAAGGAAGAAGCTTTAAACAAAGCTAGAGAGATGGCGGAGTCTGTTTTATGTAACTCTCTTGTAGAAAGCTATGAATTGGAGATTTTATCTTGAAGTTATTTGCATTAAAGACCAAGCCGGTTGCTGTGTTATGTTTTCCAGGCACTCAGTGTGACGAAGATGTTGTTAAGGCTTTTAAAAACTTAAATTATCCGGTGAAAAAAATATGGTATGCCGATCATTTTTCTTCAGAGGGTTTCTCCTCTTTTGTTTTGCCTGGAGGTTTTTCTTATGGAGATTATCTGAGGGCAGGCGCTCTGGCGGCACATTCTCCGGCTATGCAGGATATTTGTGAAGCAGCCAAAAAAGGAAAACCGGTGTTAGGTATTTGTAATGGCTTTCAAATATTGTGTGAAACCGGTTTGCTGGAAGGCACTTTACAGATTAATAACACCCTTCGTTTTGTTGATCAGTGGGTGAAGCTTCAGCTTTGTCATCCTTGTCCAAGTTGGGGAGGTGAGCAAATACAAAAAGATATTTGTCTTCCTATTGCTCATAAGGAAGGACGTTTTTATGCTGATAAGGAGTGTATAAAAAAGCTGGAAGATCAAGGTCAGATATGGTGGAAGTATACGGAAAATCCTAATGGCTCCCTGGAAAATATAGCGGGAATAATGAACGAGGAAAAAAATGTGGCGGGTTTGATGCCTCATCCTGAACGAGCTGTGGAGGAATGGATGGGTGGTATAGCCGGTAGGGCTTTCTTTAGTGGTTAGAATTTCATATTCATATAAAAGAGTACAATAAAGACTTTTCAAAATTGTATACTAATAAGAAGTGGCGAGTATTTTTTTTTGATATTCCTGGTAAGACACCCAATCATTATCCTGTCCGACAATGCCAATAAGGGGGCGATTAAACTGTCGTAACTCTTGTTGTGCTTTTTCGTAATCACTAATACCAAAATAAGCTTGGTTCAGATAATAAACCGTCTTATCTTTTGTTTTTCTTATTTGATCAGCATTTAATAATTGAGAAGGCGGTAAAGTGGTATTCATTTGTTCCGGAATAGAGGATATGTTCTTTTTTTGTTTGTTATATAAGGCCAGTGGAGAGGATAAATAAAGTGAAATAAGACTGATAAAGGTAAAAACACAAAACAGTGAGATATATTTTACTTTTTTTATTTGAAAACGTATCATTTATTACCTCTTAATAAGATGATTTTTGTGTTTAATTTTTTACTTTTTTATACAAGACTTTCATTTTATTAACTGTATAATACAGATGATGTCTCTTCCCTGTTTGAAATTTAGTCTCTTATACTAAGGCTATAAAAGGGATATAAAGTAAAAGACAAAAACTTTTAACAAAAGTGGTTTAAAAAGTTTGGTATTATTTTTTAATTCAGCACATCCTAAAAATTTTTTTCTTCATTCGTCAATTATAAAAATGTTTTTTTTAATTTAATATTAAAGTGATATTTTTTCTGTTTTGTTTTTCAATATTTATAGCCGGTGTAAAGAGTTTACTTATACAAGTGTAAAGAAAAAAACAGTTGTTTTGATTTTAATTATTTAGCTTTAATTTTAGTTATTTATATGTAAGATGTTTTATTAAGATGAGTTTATTTTAGCAGTTATATTCTTCTTTTATTTTTATGTATTTGTCTGTAAGTAATCTTATTTAAAATAGTTATTTAATTATTGTATAGTGTTTTTTATTTTACTTTAGTATATTGTTTAAATTCCAGTCTCTAGGATTTATCCGGTGGAGATTATTTAAGGTGTATTTGACGGCGTTGTAGCGGGAGTTTTATTTGTGAGAATACTTGATCCTATACATAAATATATTACTTTTTCCGATTGTGAAAAATTGCTTATTGACTCTGTAATATTTCAGCGGTTGCGTTATATTCGTCAATTAGGTTTTGCTGAGTTTGCTTTTCCAGGGGCCGTTCATAGCCGTTTTTTGCATTCTCTTGGAGTGTGCCATTTAGCCGGTCGGGCCTTTGATTCTCTTCGTTTCCTGGATCCATTTTTAACCCTACAAAAACGAAAAGATTTCCGTCAGTTGATTCGCTTGGCAGCTCTTTTACATGATATAGGACATGGACCTTTGTCTCATATCTCCGAAACCGCTATGCCTTTTCTTTCCGAGTTATCCCTTCCCGATTTTGTAGAAAAGGAAAATGATAATACAAAAAGAGCCACTCATGAGCATTATACAATTAAATGGCTTTTGGATTCTGAGATTAAAGACATACTCAAGGCTTCTGACATTGATCCACGATGTGTGGCACATCTTATTGATGACAGAGTGACACTTTCTGATAATCAATTTTTTATCTCAAAAGGTATAGATTTCAAACCTTTGTTGAAACAAATTATTAGTTCTGATTTGGACGTGGATCGTATGGACTACCTTCAAAGAGATTCTTTTTTCTGTGGCACGGAATATGGTGTTTGTGATCATGAATGGATATTGGATAATTTAAGAGTGTATATAGATAATGACAAAGCTTTTATGGGTATCGGGAATAAGGCCATTTATAGTGTGGAGAATCTTTTTATGGGGCGTAGACACATGGGGTTGGCTGTTTATTTTCACAATAAAATGGTGGCAATGGATGAGATGCTGTACCGTTATTTTCACAGTGATAACTGTGATTTTCATATTCCTGTATCCTTAGAGGATTATCTGCATTGTACGGATGCTTCTCTTTTTGAAAACTTAAGAGCTGTTGCTCATAAAAATGAGTGGGCACGACGAATTATTGAAAAAAAACCTTATGAGAAAATTTATGAAACTCAATATACTTATTTGAATAAGGAAACTCAGGTAATGGAATTGGATAAAAAGAAAAAAACCTTGGAAAAAATGGGAATCCCGTTCATACATACTAACTCTTCAGAGCATGTTAAAAGATTGTACTTTATACAGGGCACAGAGCATTTTCCTATATATATCGTAGATGAATCCACAGGCTCCGCTGTCAATCTCAGAAAAAGAATGGAAATGTTTAACCAAAAGGAACACATTCTTTTGATGGATCGTATTTATGTTTGTCCTATAGATAAAAAAAGAGCTGATAAATATATTAATATATAAATTTTAGCATTATATAGGAAATAGGCTGTTTTTATACCAGGTGGTCTATATTTTCTTTGTCACAGTGTGAAAATAGTCTGACTTTTAGCTTGTTTCTATTGACTAAATTATCAAAAACAGTGGTAAAATTTAACAACATACAAACAGTCATTTAATTTTGTTTGTGTAAATAAACGGTATAAGGTAATTACTCTCATCTGTGGTTGGACCTGATGTAACAGATGAGTTGAAGTGATAAAACTGTAGTTAGGAGTTATTATGAGTAAACAGAAATTAATTTTTATTTCTTTTCTTTTTTCAATGCACTCTGCTTTTGCTTTTGTGCCTGGTGCGGATCGCTATGAAATAAGTATAGGCGGGGATGTTCCTTTTTATACAGGTCTTCAAGGGCGCTATAATTGGAGTACTCAGTATTATACTAAAGTAGGAGCTGGTTTTGCTTTGGAACTGTTTATGAATCTCCATCAAAATATGTTAAGTGAATTAGGTCTTTCAAAACATTCTCGATTATTGACTAAAGCATTGATAAATTCAGTGGTTTTTGATGCGCGATTAGGTTGGGCTATGAGTATATATGAAGGTCCTTATATAGAACTTGGTTATAATCTTATGATTTGGGGAAAAGGGGAAGTCATGGGATCGGATTTGAGGGGTACCAGTAAGGTAAGTGACTTGTCGGATACTGCGATTTATAAGGTGGATATATTAAACCATGGTCCCACTCTTCATATAGGTTACCGTTTTATACTTATTGATAAATTGACATTGAATATGGATGTAGGTGTTTATAAGCCTCTGTTTTCCAAAATAGATTTAAACTATGGTGATACATTGGTGCCTGCCGGTGAGTCTGAAAAAATAAATGATCTTTTAGTTCGTGAAATTTGGTTCTTATCCGGTGGATTATGGTTGGGTCTTAGTTTTTAAAAGTATTTTACATATATAATAAAAGAGGAAAAAAATGAGAGTTGTTCTTCTATTAGGTCTTTTCGCAATCCTGTCAGCTTGTTCCCTCTATACTTTAACAAATAAGACGGATGAAGCTATTAGGTTTAAAAGAGCCGGCAATGAAAGTATGGAAACTTTAGAAGCGGGAAAATGTATTACACTTAGTGAATATCTTGTTGGTTTAGACAGTGATTTCCCCTTTACTGTAGTGGAAGGTGAAGATGTGGAATATCAACCTAATAATTATGAGATTGTCATTGATGCTAATGCGGAATCCAAATACAAGTATAAAGTGCTTGCAAGTAATAAAAATCCGAACTGTGAGAAAAAAGAAGATCAAAAGGTGGAGAATGCAGGTAACAAAATTCCTGTGTGTGAAAATGGAAAGAAAATAATATGCAACTCTGAAAACAGTGAAGCCAGGTGTGTTAAGAAAGAGGAAAAAATAGAAGCTATTTGTGTGGATAAGGAAAAGGGTGAACCTAAAAAGGGTGTGAATCCGATTTGTGGTGACTCTGATACACCGCCTGAGTGTAAAGAAAAAGAGGTGGAGAGTTCTTTTGTTATAGATGGAAATATACAATCTTTTTGCTTAAATGGTGATGCGGTATGTTCAGGCGGTGGCCAGTCCAAATGTATTAGGGAAAATAATAAATTTATAGCTGTTTGTCTCAAAGACGGTAAAAGAGTGGGGAATGAAAAACCTTATTGTGATTTGGATGCTAATGCTGAACCTCAATGTGTAGCTCATGTTCAGGTCACTGTAAAACAAGGGGCGACTGTTTACTGTGGTGATGGTCAAGGTGCTCACTGTAGTAATAGTAGAGCAAGAATGGTATGTGGAACAATACCAACAAACTCAAAGATTCAACCTTATTGTGTGAATGAAAATAATATTCGATGGAATGTGGATGTTCGTTGTCAAAATGGCGCGGTAGCTCAGTGTCAGCAGAATTAGAAGATTCTTAAACTATTTCTATATCATGATTTATTTAAAAAATTCTCTAAAAGCCCTAAAGGGTTACAAAGTCCTCACAAGACGAAACCCGAAATTTTTGCTCCCGCCTTCGTACGCGTTGCTCCTGACGCGAAACGCGGAGCGCAACATCAACGCAACGCTGAGCCAACTACCGCCACGAAGAACGCGAAGAGAACCGGAGTCATTCAAAGGATCTTTTCCTCCTGGAAGTTCTTCT
>JANQSX010000254.1 GCA_028279085.1 Bdellovibrionales bacterium | reverse complement strand
ACTCAATTATAATCCTAAAACAAGTGTTTTACCATCCAATGACTCAATCTTAAATGAATTCAATATAAACGATTTTTTATTTTTCAGGAATTCTTCTTTATTGTCTGTTTGTGGAAAAAATGAAGATTTTAGGAAAAAATCCAATTAATAACTGTAAAATGCCGGAAAAAAGAAAATAACAGAAAAATAGTTTAAATCATTAAGACAAATCCACCGAATCTTAAATAGAAACCCTATAAAATAGAGACATCTTTATGGATATAGATCAACTGCTTGTAAAATTAACCCAAGAAGGAGGAAGCGACCTGCATTTAAAAGTGGGAGCTCCTCCTATTATGAGAAAACACAATAAATTACACATCCTAAGCAAAGATTTACCGGTTATCGATTACCAGACGATAGATGATATTATTTTACCGGTTTTAAATGATATTCATCAGGACAATCTAAGAACTAATGGTTCTGTAGATGTGGGTTATGGATTAAAAGGAATAGGACGATTTCGTTTCAATATTTTTTTTCAAAGGGGAACTACCAGAGTGGTTGTGCGTCATATTCCCCACAATGTTCCAACTATTGATAGTCTGAATCTACCTCAACAAATGTTAGACATTGTAAATAAAATAGAAAGAGGTTTAGTGCTGATAACCGGTGCTACAGGAGTTGGTAAATCAACCACTTTAGCAGCTCTCATCAATCATATTAACAAAACTAAAAATAAACACATTATTACTATTGAAGACCCTATTGAGTTTCTTATTCAGGATCACTATAGCCTTATCACTCAAAGAGAAATGGGTGTGGATTATTATGATTCTAAATTAGCTTTAAAAGCAGCTTTACGACAAGATCCTGATATTATTTTATTTTCTGAACTACGAGCCAAAGATACAATTTCTATTGCACTTAACGCTGCTGAAACAGGGCATTTAGTTTTCTCTACTATTCACACGCAAGAAGCAGCAGAAACTATTTCCAGAATCTTAAGTGTATTTTCAGCAGAAGAGCAAGCTCGAGTAAAAATAACTTTATCCTCCGTATTAAAAGCAGTTTTTTCTCAAAGGCTAATCCCTAAGAAAGATAATAAAAGCTATATACCAGCTGTGGAAATCTTAGTTAACAACCCAAGGATACAAAGTGAAATTATGAAAGATCCTTCTACAGATGTAATACGAAATATCATGCATCAAAGCCAAAACCACTGGGGTATGCAAACTTTTGATCAACATCTGATAAAAATGTTAAAAGAGGGTCTCATATCTGAAAAAGATGCTAGCAAATATTCTTCCTCACCAGAGAAAATAAAACTGTCCGCCGCCGGTATTTCATTCGGAAGTAATTATGAACAATTATCAAAAAAACCTCCCGCTAAAAATGCTACCCAATCAGAAATAGAACTGAATATTCACACTCAAACTAATATTCAGGAGCAACCTTTTAATCCGCAAAAAAAAAGAAAATTATAAAAAAGCTGGATTTTAACCGTAAATAATATTAAACGACAAATAATGAATAAAACATCTCCTGAATCTGCTCTTCTACATAAATTAAAAACTTATCTAAGTTATCGCGTGCATTCCGAATATGAATTGAAGTGCAAATTGATAAAACATTTTGATGAACAGGCTGTCACAAAGGCGCTTCGGTTAGCAAAACAAAGTCAATTATTACCAAAGCCGGAAGAGATAGCACAACAATTAGCCAATGAACTACATCGGAAAAAAAAAGGTTGGCTTTTTATTCAAGCCACACTTAAAAAAAAACAACTCCCCCTTATCCCCAAAGAAGAAGAGCAGGAAGAAGAAAAATGTCGATGGTGGTTAAATAAAAAAATCGGTTATTTAGAAAATTTTTCAGAAGATATGACAAAAAAAATGTATCATTTTCTTTCTTATAAAGGTTTTG
>JANQSX010000249.1 GCA_028279085.1 Bdellovibrionales bacterium | reverse complement strand
TTGTACCGCATGAGATTTGATTTTTCGCAAGCATAAAGAAATACTTTTTAAGTATTTTTGAAACTCTCTTTTTAACACCCTACCTTCACGGATTCTTTCCTTAGTGCATAACTCCATAGCTTTATGCAAAAGCAATTTTAACTCTTTCTTTTCCTTTACAGAAACAAGAGAAGGTTGAGATATAATTTCCAAAACTCCCGGTTGTTGAGCTAAATCGAGTATACTTAATTCATTTTTCATTTTAAGGGATGATGCCATCTTATTGTAAATAGTCTTCCATTTTAAAGCTTGTTGTTTATTCCACTGCAATTTTGTTTTTCTCAAAGGCCATAATGGACTACGATTGATTGATAGATGGACTGATCCACGATTGAACTGACTCTGCAACTCTTTTCGCAACTCTCCTTCCAAAGAAGCATAAAAAGGAGGAGCCTGTACTCGCACCTCCAAGTGCTTGCCATTATAGGCTTGAATGATCACCTCTATGCAATAATCATTGGATTTCAATCGACTGATACCATATCCTGTCATACTTTTCATACATCTTTATCCTGTAAAAAATCCTTCAGTTCCCGTTTAACAAATTCCGGTTGGGAAAAAGCCGCTAGATGAACACATTCATTATAATAAGACAAGTTCCAATTGGTTTGTTTCACTTTTTCCTTTTTAAAATCCTTTATCGGATGATATTTTTTGGAAGCAAAAGCAAAAGACCAAAGTCCTCCCGGGTACACTGTATTGCTATAATTATATAAGGAAATTAAAGGGAATATTGACTTAAGAGACTGTAAAATAAATTTTTGGGTTTCTATTTCAAAAAAAGGAGATTCCGCCTGAACAACCAAAATACCATCCTCTTCAAGCATAATAGAAACATCTTTATAAAATTTTTCACTGAATAAAGGTTTCGCCGGTCCTAGAGGATCCGTAGAATCCACTAGAACCACATCAAACTTTTGATTGGTTTCTTTTACAAACTGCACCCCATCTTGAATATTTAATTGTAATCTGGAATCTGTAAAAGAACAGGCGATGTCAGGAAAATATTGTTTTGAAACATCCACAACCATTTTATCAATTTCTACCAACACACACTGCGTGATACTTTTATGACGAAGCACCTCACGAGCCACTCCACCATCTCCTCCTCCGATGATAAGAACCTTTTCGGGCTGAGGGTGAATAAACAAAGGAATATGAGCCATCATTTCGTGATAAACGAATTCATCTTTTTCACTGAGCATAACAATACCATCATTAAGCAACATGCGCCCATGTCCTTTCGTCTCTATCACATCAATATGCTGATATTTACTCTTACCGGAAAACAACACTTTTTTACACCGGAAACGAGTGCCGTAATAATCCCTATGGCGCTCCTCCACCCACAAATCCATAGCAGCGCTTTTATCTTCCCAATTTAATGTTTTACTCAAAGATGATTTTTTTTTCATATCAATACCTTTCATAACTCAAAAGCGGAACGATCAGTCGTAATAGGTGTAAAAAAACTGGAAAAATTTACTGTATACCCACAATCCAGATTTTTTGTAAAATAGGCTGAACGGGTAAAAGATTCGGATATAAATTCCTCATTCTTTTTTTCTGTGGAAAAAACAATAACATCAAAAGTAAAAGGCTTAAAAAGAGATATCACTTTCTCCGTGATTTCATTAACCGAACCTTCTTCTACATTAGTTTCAAAACTGACATAAAAACCTGGATCCTGAGGAGTTACATGAATAGTATAATATTGATTTTTCCCGATTAAAGCATTTAAGGAATAACCCATGGGTTTAAAGATATAATCATCCAATTGTGTGTTTTCAAAAATTTGATCTAATCCTAAGTGATTCTTAATTTCTGAAGCTTCAGTGGCATTAAAAAAAAGTTTTTTTATATGATCATCCAGATCATACATAAGTATTTCAATAGTGCGATCCGATTGTCTAGGGTGACTCTCACTTTCAGAATGAAAAAGATAAAAATGGTGCTCATCCGGCACACCAAAACACCAGGCTTTTCCTTTAATTTTTTTTCTCATTTTTTCCAAGTCTTCTTTAAAAGAACTTTTTTGTTTAGCCGGGAAAAATTCATTTTTTCTTTGATAAAATAAAAGCTCAATATCTGATTTTTTAACTTTTTTTAACAAACTTAAAATAGAATTAACTAGAGAGGATTGCCCACAAGTCAACATAAGTAAACGATGATCCCAAACAAACAAACTGGATTCAGACAGAATATAAGAATCACAAAAAGAGCTGGAAAATCGAGACACAATTCGGGTTTCCGCTTTATCACAAAGCTTCTTCCAAAAAGAATCAGGGTAATTTCTTAAAGGCTCTTTGGTAGGAGTGAAAATCACTTCCATCTTTTTTTCAGAACCCTCAAACAATAGTTCTTTCATTAGCATAACCCTTTGTTTTTTTACTTATCTTTTTTGATATACTTAATTACCGCTGTCCTGCCAAGGATTTCTTATTCCAAGGTAAATTAAGTGGAACAATTAAACTAAAAATTAAAATAGAAACTTCCTTTTTTCTCTACAATATGATTATTTTCTATATATGTTATCTCTCTCCCCTGATTCTTATCAAGAAAAAACAATAGTGGACATTATTATTCCCGTTTTCAATAGAGCTAATACTGTAGGCCGAGCTATTCAATCTATCTTTAATCAACAATTTAAAAAATACATACTATGGGTGGTGGATGATGGTTCTACAGACAATACTTCACAAATATTAAAAAAGTGGCAAAATCTGTTTCCGGCAAATCAAATGAGAATTATCACACTGTCAAAAAACTATGGTGTGAGTACCGCCCGCAACCGAGGTATCCAAGCCGGACAGGCCCCCTGGATAGCTTTTTTGGATTCAGATGATGAATGGAAAAAAGAAAAACTTTTTCGGCAAATAGAGTGGGCAAAAAAGTACCCTGAACACCCATTAATACACACGGAAGAGATATGGATTCGGAATGGAAAAAGGGTGAATCCAAAGAAAAAACATCAAAAAAAAGGAGGACGCATTTTTATCCATAATCTGGAATTGTGCCGTATCAGCCCCTCTTCCGCAATGATTCAGCGATCATTTCTAAACAAAATAGGTTTGTTCCGTGAAGACTTCCCTGTATGTGAGGACTATGAACTGTGGCTTAGAGTTTGCTCTCAAACCGAAGTGGGTTTTATCAATACTCCTCTCATTGTTAAATACGGTGGCCATTCCGATCAGCTTTCCAAAAAATATAAAGCTATGGATGAGTGGAGAGTGCGGGCTTTAGTTTATCAATTAAATGACTCTCTAATCAGTAAAAAAGAAAAACAAGAGCTTATTAATATAATAAATAAGAAATGTCAGATCTTATTGAACGGATATAAAAAACATCACAATTACAAAAATCAAAAAGAAATAGAAAGAATTTATAAAACCATTCAACATCTTTCTGAAAAGACTACCTGATGATGCAAAACCTTTCAACAAAGTCTCAAGTTAGATATGTGTTTTGCCACAAAGCAAACTTTCAACTGCTTTACGCTTAAAAGCTGAACCTGCTTTTGATCCTCTTTCCAAAGGCTTTTACATAAATGGATTGCTTCCTTGCAAATATTTTCTAAATAAATAAACAGAAAAGTCCTAGAAATTTAAACAGGAACATAATATTTTATGTTTTTAATAATCAATTTTCATTAATAAATTGTATCGCCTTGGCCCAAAAAACACCTACTATTTCTCCATTGTATTCATTGTCTCTGAGAAAATCAGAAAAGGCACGAAAATGTGCCCCTGTTGTTATAACATCATCAAAAACATATAATCTTTTCGGGAATTCTCTTTTGAAACCCTTCCAATTATAATTTTCTTTAATTCGTTCTGGAAAAGGCCGAACTTTTGTAGAGCCATGCGCAGACTGTACAGTTTGTTTAATCTCCACCGGCCATTCCACACATAAGCCAGAATATTCCTTTGCAAGTTCATTAAATAAATCCTCAAAACGATTGTCATATTCAGGATCATCTCTTCTTTTGGAACTGGGAATGGCTGTGACGGTTATATTTTGAGTCGCCTCCAATTTGATTTGTTTGAATAACTGTTTAATTTCCTCTTTAAATTTACCCACAGCTTCTCTTCTATAATGAGATTGTGGAGAGGAGACCTTAATAGTTTTCGCTGGCTCATCAAAACTTAATAACCTTCCATACTTAGGTTTTATTTTAGAAGCAGATTTTTTAAAATTAGAAATAAATGAATTTGTTTCACCAGCCCGATAATCTTTACCGCTTTGATACTCTCTAGCATATACACAACAATCATTCTCTCGCAGATAAGGACGATTAGATAATACCCCCGTCAGTTCATCTGCTTTATCTAATTTGTACCATTTCATATCAATTCTAATTGTGTTGAATGAAAGTGGCACTCAGGATCTGCAGCACCTTTGTTGAGTTCTGAAATAATATCCTCCGCACTCCTTATTCTGATAGCTCCTTTTATTTCGTATTTGGCAGGCCAGTGAACTTTAGGATTATCAAACAAGGATTCGTGGATAAATAATTTTTTATTTTGTTTCAAGCATTCTCCAGCCTGAATTTTCGAGCCCAACGTGTCCTCCGAAACATCCATAACAACAGTAGCTAAAGACAGCGAAGCCATAGCTTTGTTTCTTCGCGGGAAATGATGCGCATGATTTCTGAAAGGCTCTGTTTCATACCTATAAAAAGGAACCTGACTGACCAGCAAACATTCTTTAGCTATCTTGTCCTGTAGTATTTGATTTTCTTTTGGATAACATTTGTCAATAGGGGTTCCTATAACCCCTATAGTCTTACCCTTGTTCTCAAGGGCGCACTGATGAGCGGTTGTATCTATTCCCTTGGCTAAACCTGACATAATAGTAAAACCAGCACAGACCAGATCTTTAACCAACTGTTTTGTACTTTTTACCCCATTTTCAGAAGGCTTTCTAGTCCCAATAATGGAAATACATTTTGTGTTTATTAAATCCAATTGCCCTTTATAGTATAAAAATCCCAGAGGATATTGAACTTTTTTAAGGTTCCTGGGATATTGAAAACTACCTTTCACTGTAAGAGAAAAAGATCCACAAGAAGATAATTTGTTTAAGAACGGATTTATTTTGTTTTTTAGATCATTAATATTCTCCGACTTACATAAAACAGGTTGTGTCTTTATAGCTTTAGCCAATGTCTGAGAGGGAACATAACCAGCAGACTCAAAAAGGTCACGCAAATGAGATTCCTTTAAGCCTTTGATGGCCCATAATACTTCATAAGCAAGCATTTCTTTACAAGGATATATGAGATTTTCTTTTAATATTTGCACACTTATCTGCCTTACACTTTTCTATTTTTTTTAAGTTATACTTTCTCAGATTGGAATGTGTTATACATTTTTTTGTCTCCACCTAAGAAATTATGTTGTAACAACCAAAAACAAACTCTAAAATAGATTTAAGATCGCATTTTCTATTAAGAATCTTAGGCTACTTCTCACAAAATTTCAACATTAGAGTAAAAAAATTGGTTTTATAGTAACAACCATACAATCATGTATTCATTAACAGAGATGTGAAAACAATCACACATTAAAAGAAAAACCACAGCCGCAGGTTTTAGTGGCATTGAGGGCCAAAACATCTATCACAAAGAAGAACCGGAAAATTCAAACACGATCGGTATAAAAGAAATTTTATTTTTTTAACAGTCTTAAAAGTTTTCTGTTCTTTTTTGACATAGCTATATCAAGAGGGGTCAGACCCTTTTTACTTTGAATATTCACTTTGGCTCCTTTTTTAATCAGCAGAGAGGCTATTTTCAAGTGACCTTCCGCACTAGCTAAATGCAGAGGGGTAAAACCTTTACTATCCTGAGCATTCACCTTGGCTTCCCTCTCAATGAGATACCTGGCCACTTTCAAGTGACCTCCCAAACTGGCTAAATGCAGAGGGGTGGCCTTCTCTTTATTTTGAATGTTCACCTCTATCTCCTGTTGAACAAACAACTCCACCACTTTCAAGTGACCGTTTGCGCTGGCCAAATGCAAAGCGGTCATACCTTCTTTATTTTGAATCTCAATTTCCGCCTTTTTTTTAATAAGAAACTCCACTACCTTCAGATAGCCGCCCTGGCTGGCTATCAGCAAAGGCGTCATACCTTCTGCAGTTTGAACATTGACTTTAGCTTTTTTTTCAACAAGAAGTCGGATTATTTCCAGGTAACCATTTACACTGGCTAAATATAAAGGAGTTAGACCCTTTTTACTTTGAATATTCACTTTAGCTCCGTTTTTAGTCAGTAGTGTGACCACTCCCAAATGACCACCAGCACTAGCTAAATGCAAAAGAGTCATATTGTCTTTATTCAGAATATTCACTCTAGCCCCTTTTTTCAAGAGAAGCGCCACTACTCGTAAGTGACCATTCGCGCTGGCACTATACGCAGGAGTTTGACCCTGCTCATCCTGAACATTCACCTTCGCCCCTTTTTTAATCAGTAGTGTAATTGTTTTCAAGCGCTCTTTTGCACTGGCTAAATGCAAAGGAGTTAAACCCTGTTTAGTCGGAGCATTTACCTTGGCTCCTTTTTTAATAAGAAACCCCGCCATTCCTAAGCGCCCTTCCCGGCTAGCAAAATGCAAAGGGGTAAAACCCTTCTTATCCCGAATATTCACCTTCGCTCCTTTTTTAATCAGGAGCGAGACCATTTCCAGGCGCCCTTCCGCGCTGGCATTGTGTAAAGGAGTTAAACCCTGTTTAGTTGAAGCATTTACCTTAGCTCCTTTTTTAATAAGAAGTGTGGCTACCTCCAGGCGTCCTTCCGCACTAGCCACATAAAGAGGAGTGGAACCATCTTTAGCTTGAACATTTACATCAGCTCCTTTTTCAATAAGAAGCATAGCCATTTCCAAGTGCCCTTTAAAACCGGCAAAATGCAAAGGGGTAAAACCCTTTTTATCCTGAATATTGATGTTGGCATCCTTTTGAATGAGAAAAGAGGCCATTTGCAAGTGATCTTCCTGACTGGCAAAATGCAAAGGGGCTAAACCTTCCTCATCCGGCACATTAGGATCCAGACCTTCTCTTAACACAGAAGACAGCTCTTTTATATTTCCCTCTTTAGCTGATTCATGAATATCCACGGCTACAGCCAAATCACTGAAAATAAAAAAAACCAGAATCAGGATTTTTTTCAAAGCTCTCATAAAAACATCTCTCATTTCTACACTTATTGGCTTTTATTGCTATCCGTTTTATTTCAAACAGATAAATTTCAAAAATTTATCTCTGTGTTTTTTTATATCTGAATTAGCGTATATTCAACAGGCACTTTTATAGGATCATACATTAAAAGAAAAACCACAGCCGCAGGTTTTAGTGGCATTAGGGTTGGAAAAAGTAAAACCTTTTCCGTTTAAACCTCCATCAAAGTTTAGAGTCATACCCATTAAATAAAGCAAACTTTTAGAGTCCACAACAAGTTGTACCCCATTACATTCAAACACTTTATCATTGTCCTTTTTTGTTTTATCAAAATCCAATTTATAAGAAAAACCGGAGCAACCTCCTTCTTTAACAGAAACACGGAGAAAATCCTCTTCTGTTAATTTATCTCTTTCTTTTAAAAAATGAACCTGGCGGGCCGCTAAATTAGAAACCTGAATCATACTTTTCCTCCTCTTATTTGCTGTATATTATCATATTGACTCCATATTCAAAATATTTTTTGATATAAATTAAGATATTATTTTGAACTAGATTTAGAATCCAGTAAACTGGAAGCCCTTGTAGGGCTTCCACTATTCTGAACTTGATTCAAAATCCAGTGATGTTAAAAACATTTTAAGGAAAAACAAATATGGCATTAGACTGGCAAAAATATGACTTATTTCAAGGTACGGAGGAACATCAACTTCTCCGACAAACTATGGTCTCATTTGTAAAAGATGAAATTGAAGGACAAGCGCTTCAAAACGATCGTGAAGAGTTATTTAATCTAAAACTATTTAAAAAAATGGGTTCTTTAGGACTTTTGGGACTTACAGTAGATCCGGCTTTCGGAGGGGCTGGTATGGACACTCTATCTTCAGTCATTGTACACGAGGAATTGAGCAGCTCCGATCCAGGCTTTTGCCTGGCTTACCTGGCTCATACCATGCTCTGTGCTCATAATATTTCCATCAATGCCAATGAAGAACAGAAAAAAAGATGGCTTCCAAAACTTTGCTCCGGAGAATGGGTGGGAGCTATGGCCATGTCTGAAGCCGAAGCGGGAACAGATGTTTTCGGCATGAAATCCCGATTCGTAGAAAAAGATAACCACTTTATATTAAACGGAAGAAAAATGTGGATCACTAATGGCACCTTAGATGAAAATAACACCCCGGCTGATTGTGTTTTACTTTATACTCAATCCAGCAAAAAAGAAATTTCCACTTTCCTTATAGAAAAAAGCTTTGAAGGATATCATGTAGGACAAAAAATTAAAGATAAGACAGGAATGCGAGCTTCCAATACGGCTGAGTTAGTTTTTAATGATTGTAAAATTCCAAAAGAAAACCTTATTGGAAAAGAAGGGGACTCTCTCACTCACATGATGAGAAATTTAGAAATTGAAAGGCTTAGTTTAGCTGCTATGGGCCTCGGTATTGCTAAAAGATGTTTAAGGGAAATGAACAGATACGCTAATGAACGAGAATCCTTTGGAAAAAAAATAAGAAACTTTGGACAAATACAAAAATATCTCTCAGAAAGTTATGCGGAATATATGGCCTGCCGTACTTATGTTTATAATACAGCTAGAACAATGAAATTAGATCAGTTTGGACAAAGGTTAAATTCAGACGCGGTAAAATTAGCCTCCGCTCAAATGGCTAAAAAAGTGGCGGATAGAGCTATCCAAGTATTAGGTGGTTACGGCTATGTGGGAGAATATCATGTAGAGCGGTTATGGAGAGATGCAAAGCTGTTAGAAATTGGCGGCGGTACTAATGAAGCACTAGAAAAAAACATCACAAAAGAAATGGAAGAAAAAAAATTTTAAAGTTTTTCTAAATGACGGACCTGCGCTGGAATGACGAGTTTTCAATAGTTGCTGTCATTCCCGTGAAAACGGGAATCCAGTAATGCATGAAAGTTTTTCTGGATTCCGGCCTACACCGGAAGGACGAGCTTAAACGGAATGACGGGCTTAAACGGAATGACAGGCTTAAACGGAATGACAGGCTTAAACGGAATGACGGGCTTAAACGGAATGACGGGCTTAAACGGAATGACAGGCTTAAACGGAATGACAG
>JANQSX010000246.1 GCA_028279085.1 Bdellovibrionales bacterium | reverse complement strand
GAGTGGCGTGAGCGAGAGGAGCAGGCGCGGCAGGCTAAGATGGAACAAGAGCGCTTTGAGCGAGAACGAAAAAGACTTGAGAGGGAGAAAGAGAGGCGTGAGCGGGAGGAGCAAGCGCGGCAGGCTAAGATGGAACAAGAGCGCTTTGAGCGAGAACGAAAGAGACTTGAAAGGGAAAAAGAGCGGCGCGAACAAAGAGAACAAAAGACAAAAAAAGCGTCTCAGGCTTGGGACAACTTAATGCTTTAGAGTAACTTAATTTTACTCGGAAAAGGAAATAGCAACATCTAATAATTTTTCAATGTCAGAAGGGGAAGTAGAAAGGGTTATAGTTTCATCAGTACATTTAATGGCCACATACGCATCTGGAATGTTTTTAGAGGAAGAGTGAACCCTAGCTACTATTTTAATTGTATTAGAAAAGGGATGAAGTAATAAATTTTGCCCTTTACGGAATTCCACAAAGTGCACAGGAAATTCATTATATTTATTTTTGCTATGGTCTTCTTCTATCGGTCTTTCTTTTTCTATAATAGAAAGTGAGCATTTTTCATTTTCATAAGAGTACTTAATGGTAGCTGTGTTGGAATTTTGGCGAACAATATTCCAATTAAAGGAAAAATTTTGATTAATTTGTAGTGTTTTTGAAAGCAAAGACTTATCTGAACCAATGAGATGATTTGATGAACCAAATACAAGAAGGTTGTCTGTAGTAGAGTCTTCTTCACTCACAAAAGATATGATGTTATCTAATAATTTTTCAATGTCAGAGGGTGAACTTATTTGTGCGGCTTCATCACCAAAGCAATCAATCCACAGATATACTAACTCTGGAGTTTCACCTGTTAAAAATATAGTAAGCCTTATGTAAGGTAACCTATTGGGGATATGGGGATATACTGAATGATCAAGTTCAAATCCAAATACCTTATAACTTTCATTTGTTTTTAACTGTTTTTTAGTCCAAGGGTCCATTAAAAACTTTCTGTTTATATTAGCCAATACGCAGTTGCTATTTCCATAGTAAATAGGATGACCATAAGCCAGGTCTCCAGCAGCATCTATGTTGAGTGTATTCTCGGTAAGAGTAAGATCTTGATTGATTTTAATTGTTTTTACTCCATGTATCTGTGGATTCGGACTTGATACTTGATTTGAATTTGATGATTGAGGAGAAGGTGTATCAGTAGGATCAGTAGTGTTCTCTTCTTGATCTTTAGTACAAGCCGATAGAAGAAAAGTAATAAAAAATGATAGATATAAGATGATTTTAATTTTTTTCATTTTGTTACCTGTTCAAATAACAAATAATATATTAAAGTACAAGTGGATGTCGTGAGCGGATGTTGTGTCGAGAGTGGGTGTCGAGAGTGGGATTTATTTTTGTTAACTGTTTTTATGTTCTATGTTTTTTTAATTGTCAGTTGAGTTTAGGTAAATATTGTCTATATAGAGAAATATAGTATGTAAAATATTCATAATTGCATAAAAAAGTAGTGCACTTATTCACAATAATATACTATTTCTTTTAAAAAAAATCTATGTACTTAATATTTTTAAAATCTCTTTTGTCTGTTTTACTATTTTTTTCTCTTCCCAATTGGGTTTTAGCCATTTCCTGTGGAGAAGTGTTTGCTAATAAGGAAGTTTTTATTTCTTTTGCAAAAAAGCTAAGAGGGGAGGGTTACGAGAAAGAATTCGGGACTGACTGGTCTCAAAAGGTTGCTGAGAATACTAAACATTGGACCCGTATGGAGGTTTCACAGTTTATGGATTTTCTAAACAATCGTATAGGAGAAGAGAACACTTTAAAAAGGATCGAATTTATTTCTTCCGGAATGGTAAATGTAAGTTTTAAAGAATTTATGGAGATGGTGAAGTTCTATGATCAGATAAGTAAAGATATTCTGGATATATTATTATATCAAATGAGTCAACGTATTGCAGAAACCAGAGATTATTTTCTTATGTTTATGAGGAACTACACTTTAGATACAGTAAAAGCACAAAAGTTGAGTAAAGTGATAGGTGATTATTTTGGAGGGGTGGGTATTGCCCATGTAATGAGTAGAGTATCTATTCATGAAGTGGATGTGAAGGAAATAGGAAGGGTGATGTATTTTGTTAATACTTACATAAGCAAATATGGAGGTAGTCCGAACATCTTGGAAAACAGGGTAGATTTTTTCAGGGAAGTGGTGAGGGTGGATATCATACAGAAAAGGCCAAAGATTATTTTGAAAAACTTTGATGAGTTGAAACAATTTGGTGGAGTATTAGTTGAGGAAATAAGAAGAAAAAGTACACATAATACAACTGTAAAAAATATGTTGGATTTATTAAATAGTACTCTGACAGTTGCATTATTAGATGTAAAAGTAAATAGAATGTTTTACATTCTTTCCACTGCAAAGAAGCACACTTTAATTGAGACAGTACGTATTCTTGAAGAGTATATAGAGCCAAAAGAAATTGCACAATTGATGGTAAATGTACCGGAAATTTATTTAGCAAATCCGAAACATCTAATGGAAGTAATAAATATTCTGAAGCAGGAACATGTTCTACCTAATGACAAGGTTATACTTGACAGCGAAGGTAAAATGAAAATGATAGATAGTAATCATGTGGGTGTTTCCCTTGTGGAGTATCTTTTTAAGAAACAGGTGTTGCCTGTAATTAATCCAAATGAACTTATTACTGTTATAATGCAGAAAAATATAGAGTATTTGCTCTTGGCAAATCCCGTATACTTGCGGAATACAATAAGCATTTTGAAAAAATATCTAACCAAAACAGATGTGGCCTTAATGTTAAGGTATAGAACCGATCAGCACTTATCTTTTCAAGGGAATTTACTGGAAATAGCTAGTACAAATAATCTTCAAAGAATAGTAATTGTTCTTGAAAAAACTTTTGAAACAAGTGAAATAACTGATATTCTGGTTAGAAATTTTTTTCATGAATTATTTGAGGGAAATTCTGATATCTCTACAACATTAGCAGCTAATTTTTTTCCAAGAATATGGAAAGAAACGCCGGATCAGTTTATAAATATAGTGGGCGTGTTCAGGACTTATATTGAGGAAAAATCTGTGTTGCTTCAGCGTATATATGAACTTATTGAAGAAGTAGATCCTTATTCAATTAGAGATCTTTACGATTCATTAGTACAAATGTCTCGTACACGGGGTCGTGAACAGGTGGTCAGAGTTCTTAATTCTAATATTTCTCTTTCAGAGTTAAGTCCTAAAATGCAAGAAACAAAAATGATAGAAAATATGATATCTAGAGAAACTGAAGAACCTGAGCCCCTTCCCTTATTTCATTAGTTTTATCTTTGTTGGTCAAATGGAGTGATAAATATTTTTTGTAATATCTAGAAGGCACAGGATCATTTGAAAAAGGTTCAAGATTATTGTATGCTCTTGATCTTCGTTTGAGCTATACTGTAATAATCTACTCATAGTGGAGGGGTTATGTTAAAAATATATGAATTTTGGTATTGATGAACGCAAAAAATATAAAATATTTTTTTCAAGAAATAAGAACTCAGACATTAAAAGACCTGGAGAAAAAAAGAAAAGCTCTTTTTTACACCAATATATTTCTTACAAGTGCCGGTGTTCTCTTTTTAATCTGGGGTGTTTTATATTTTTTGGGAGTACTCTATTACGGAAAAGAAGAATTTGAAAAAGAATTTTCTCCCTTATATGAAAATTATTTTGCTCCTATTGTAACACTAATTAAATCCTTTCTAAATACTTTCAGTGAATGGACATCTATTCCTTTTCAATGGGTGTTGTGCATTTTTATTATATTATCTATTGTATTGCCTGCCATGTTTTACTTTTGGCTCCGATCGCGATATGTCAATACCTTTAAAAATAAAATTAATAAAAAACTTTTTCAATGGTTGAACCCCGACATAAAATACAG
>JANQSX010000239.1 GCA_028279085.1 Bdellovibrionales bacterium | reverse complement strand
TTCTGAACAAGAAAGTATAGACCTAAGTACTATCCCAAAACTCAATAAAAGAACCGCTTTATTTCTTTATCGCTTAATGAGTTTTAACTTATGAATATTATTATAGTCATGTTGTAGTATAAGAATATCCCAGCACAGCTTATTTAAACTGAAAGAATATGAATATTCAGGATCAAATACTCCTTAAATCCAAAAATGAGAAATGAAATTTATAAAAAATTCAAAAAGATATTTTTTATAATCAATAACTTACAAAAAGATTTTTGTTCAACTGTTTATATCTTAATAATTCTTTTCTCTGGAAATAAATTGACATAGCCGAGAGCTTTAGTAAAAGTTGAACAATAAAGGAGGAAAAAGTTATGAAAAAAACATTTCACCTGCAAAATCGGTTTCATTTATTTTTTACAACTTTTTTTTATTTCATTATTAGAGTAAGAAACTGTGGTTTTTTTATACTATCCATTTCCTTGGCATTAATAACTAGTCCCTCCTTGAATGCTGAAGAAGAGATGGCAGGAAATAATACAGAAACGGAAATTGAATTAGATGAAAATACTTATATAGGTTTTTTTATCGGTTCCGGCAGAGTGTATAACGAACATGTTGATACGGAAGGTTTTGCAAATTGGGGTCATCCTGGATCGGTTGCTGATTACGATGAAACAAATCCTGTTGGTGGTATGCTTGTAGGGAAAAGAATAAGAATCAATGGTGTACCGCTAAGACTTGAACTGGACGGCACAGTTGGTAATATGTCAGCCAGTACAAATAAACTTGATCCCCAAGGTTTGGATGAAACAGCAAGGTCAGATATTTCATGGATTGTTACAGCACGAGCAGGTCTTGAACACCAATTAGGACCTGCCACATTATTTACTAATGGTGGATTAGCGGTAGCACGAATTTCCAATTCTGTTATTGATATTGATTTCAGCCCGGACAAACCTCCGCAGGAAGATCCTGATGATTCTTTTAGTGATAACTCAATTCATGTTGGGTGGGTGATTGGTGCTGGAGCTGAAGTACCCTTAGGCAAAAACGGTAATGCCAAACTTTTACGAGATGATAAAGGTTGGGTTTTACGACTGGAGGGTTCTTATATAGACTTCGGAGAAGATACCTATGAGGTAAATCATTCCGGCGGCAATAGATGTGGACCTGGAGGTCTTCATAAACCCTGCCTTTACAATATAGAAAATAAAATAGGGATTGTACGTTTAGCTATTATCAAACGATTCTAAAAAATTCAGCAGCTAAAAAACTTGGTGCAAAGAAAACTTTTATCAAGATGCTTGAGTGAAAGCTTGCTAATACAAAGCTTATAATGTAAAATAAAAACAAGACTGATCACTTTTGTTTTACAGCCTGTTTATGGTGAAGTTGTGTCAGCTTTTTTAAAATTTATTCTGTTTCATTGTTTGAATAACAAAATATATTTAAAAATCTTTCCAGCTAGTTGGGAGCAAAGCGGACTCTTACCTACTATCTTGAAGTGTTGGCTGTTACTCATGCTCTCTATCACCTGGCTTACTGCCTGCGACGAGCCTCTACCCCCGAAAGATGTAGGTCCACGCACCCGTCTCATTTACGTCACCAGCAACGATTGGCACACGGCAATTGTCGTGCCTGCCCCTGCCCTTGTTGTTACCAATGCTCTTCCTGAGGTAGCTGATTTTCCGGATGCCGCATTCCTTAAGTTTGGCTGGGGTGATCGTACCTACTATCCGGCAAAGGAGAAAACTTTTGAAATGACTTTCTTTGCCTTGCTGACACCAACGTCAGCGATCATGCACATCACTGCACTCCAAGCCCCACCAAAGGATGATGGTTCGGGTCTCAAGGTGATCCCTGTGAAATTGACCGAGTCAGGGTTTCAACGCTTCGTCAAGGGGCTTGCGGCAGAGTTTGAGCGCCCACCTGATGGACGCGCCAAATCCGTCTCCCTCGGCCTCTATCCTAACAGCTACTTTTACCACGCACATGGGGAGTTTCACCTATTCAATACGTGCAACACATGGACTGCGCGTATGCTGCTTTTGGGTGGTGTTGCTCTCTCTTCATCCGGAATCATAACCGCTGATGATCTCATGACCCGCCTGCGGGAGACCTTAGCCATTGAGTCCGGAGAATATTAGGCTTAAAACTTTCCCCCAATTACAGTTTCACCTTTAGTAGTTTTTTTAGTAGTTCGCTCCATTATAGAACCTTCTTTAGATAAGATCTTCTGGTTTTTATTCCTGGTCAATTTTACTTTTTGTTTTTTGCCGTTTCTTAATATTTGTAAAATCACTTCTTTTTTTCCAGTATGATTTTTCATAGCTTTAAACAGGTCTTCTGAATTTTGTACCTTCCATTTTCCACAAGATATAATAATATCCCCTCTTACAAGATTTGAGTGAAAAGCTGGTGTGTCTTGGTAAACCAAAGTAATCAGAACTCCCTTATTAGACTTATATTTCATTCTGTCTTTCTCTGTTAAATTGGCATACTTAAACCCAAGATCAGGTTTCTTTTTGACTTTAATTAAAAAGTAAGCAAATTGGTGATACACTTGATAAGAGGATGTATAATACTTACCTCCATAAACAGAAGAATATTGATGTTTAAAACCTCTTAATACAAGGGTAGCTCTCTGTTTTTTAGCTACCTCTATTAAATTTTTATTGGATTCGAAAGAGGAAACAAAACTGGCATAGCCAATAATTACATAATGTTTCGACTCGTATTCTCTTAATGTTTGTGCTATATCTATGTCTTTATCTGAAAGTGTATATAATTGCGGCTTTTCATTCTTTTTTAAGAAAACCGGCTGAAGAGCTTTAATCCATGTTGCATTGTTAACAGGGAGTACAGATTTATAATATTCGTTATATAAATTAGTAGTAACACAACCACACAGAATAAAAGTAAGACTAATAATAAAATATTTCATAATACCTTTGGTCATTTTTCCTCTCCTTCTGTACTTCAGAGAATATATACGCTCCCTACAAGTGATAAAACAAAGTTTGTAAAATATTGAAATAACTAAAAACTCTTATACTCACTATTGTAACCAAACTATAATCAACTATAACTGCTTATAACCAGGGTGACCTTGACAATAAACACTGAGAGTATATGTTTTTTTATGCACATCCATTCCAGTATACGCAAAAATCATGCAAAAATCACGCAAAAAAATATTTTTAAGTAAGAAACTTTAGTAAAATCAATACTTAAGAAAACAAGTGGCGTTTCTATACGGAGTCCTTACTACAAGCACAGTGTTCTTGGCTGTATTCAGAAAATAGCGTTAAAACTCTGAATATGACTCAGAGATCTTGTAAATTTTCTAAAACAAACAGTTTCTTTTTGTTTGGTGCCAGAGGCACAGGGAAAACAACTTTACTGCATAATCTTTTTTCTAAAAAAGATACTCTTTTTTGTGGATTCTTTTCCATAGGTTTTAACAGCTCTCTGGAGTTTTTTCTTGTCTAATTTCTTAAGTTGTTTTTTTAATAGTTTCTTATTTTTTACAGTGTCTTCTGCTAATTTATCAAAGCGGTTTAAAAATTCCTTAAAAAACTAATAAAACGACCCAGACCGCATATGTGAGCTTCGCCCCTTTTACAATACACTAAATCCCCTGTCAGATCTGATATACAGAACACAGTCATTTTTAGCCTGACAACTTATTTCATTTTTTAGAAGATGATTTATCGTAAAATAACTCCCAGGTTCTAATACTTTAAAATCAGAGCCATCACTAAAACTGGCATTTGTTGTTCCCTGAATTATTACAACACGCGCACTCTTACTTTTGATACTTACTTTTCCATTAAACTTAACTAAAGACCCAGAAATTCTACCACTACTATTTTTCCACAGATGCGCAAGCTTTGAATTCCCACTTTCGTGCCAAATTATATTTGAAGCGTGAACATTAATTGGTCTTTTTCCACTATCAAATGCTTTTTCTTTTGGACGAACTAGATAAGGGCCACTGTCGATTTCTATAAAGGCTACGTTATTCTTTCCTTTAGCGGATGTTATGTGAGGTTCTCCTGCTGGTTGTGTCCAGTAAGATCCGGATGGCATCCACATGTTAATCGCGGAAGGATCGTCATTATGAATAAGACCACTGATCACAACTCCTTTGTATGTAACATTATGAATATGAGGAGGCGATGAAAAACCATCAACAAATCTAACTAAAAACCCGGTTGGCACATTTTCTTTTCTATCACCCCAAAGGGTCGCAGCCTTAGGGCTTTTATTTCCACGAGCAGGATTTAATTGTTCCCAATTAACATCTGAAATAGGTGACACCTCTAACTGCTCATCCATTTTAATTTTTTGCAACCCTCTGCAACCTAAAAACGGAAACAAAAACAACACTAAAATTAATATTTTAATCAAAACAGACATCCTCTGGTATAAATCGTTATTCTTTTCAATAAGAATAACTCAAATGCCATTTTCAATCACGTCACTAATTTTTAGAGTAACAAAAACCAGTTACTTTTCATAGGACTGAAGTTTGCAAAAACTGTTGCTCTTTTGAATCATGAATTAGGAGAGAAAACTTTTTCTGTTTTCTTCAAAACAAAGTAAAAATAATTTAGTAATTTTAGTTGTTCTGAGAATTTCTGAGAAAAATCACGCAAAAATCACGAAAAGATTTGCAGTTAAGAGCCTTCCTTTGAAGGCTCTTTTTTTATGTAAAAGTCATTTTATCCTGCTATTTATACCGACATTTCTTCCGACATTTTATTCCGAACTTTTAACTCCGAACTTTTATTACGCTACTTACTGAGTTATTTTATAGATAGCTATGATTTGACTCATTAAAGAAGACTAAATTATTTCAGACATATTAAAAATATGTATTCGCAAAGTAAAACAGTAATCTTCTATCACCTAAAGAATTTTTTATTTTTATCTTGTTTTCTTTCTTTTTTGTAAAAGTAAAAGAACCAAACCGATCATTTTATCTTTATCTTTTGGGTTACTTTCTGCTATTAGAAGGGTTAACGCTGTCAAAGCTTCTGGTGTAAGACTCATAGGAAGCTGTGAGGTTTTTCTTAAAAACCAAACAAAAGCAAAAGCTCCACTTCTTTTGTTACCATCTGTAAAAGGGTGATTTTTCACTATGAAATACAAAAGATGTGCTGATTTTTCTTCAATAGTTGGATATAAATCCTGATTTCCAAAAGATTGGAAAACATTACCAACAATACCAGCTACAACATCTTTTGACTTTTCTTGTCCAAATAGATTAGTAGCTTGTTTTTTAGATACAAGTTCTTGTTTTAATTTGCTCAGAGCTTTATTTAACTCTTCAGAGGTAAAAAATGCCTGTTTTTTTGTCCATCCGTTTTTAGGAAATCTTTCTGAATCATAAGCTTCCAGAGAGAACCAGGTATCTGCAAATACACTAATAAGTTCCAAAGCATCTTTGGCAGGAATAGATTTACTTTCCGGTAAAAGAGCTTGTATATCCTTTAAGGTTTTTTTGAACTTTTGATAGTTTTTGACAAGTTGTTTTTTGTTTATAGTGTAGCCTTCAAGTAAATGTTGCTTTAAAGTTTTTGTTGCCCAAATACGAAATTGAGTAGCTTGTTTTGAGTCAACACGGTAACCAATTGACAATATCATATCCAGGTTAAAGTATTCTATTTCACGAATAATCTCTCTTTTTCCCTCCCTTTGAACTGTTGCAATTTTTGCAACAGTTGAATTTTTTTTTAACTCATTAGAACCAAAGATATTTTTGATATGTCGGGAAATAACAGACTTGTCTCTTCCAAACAATTCGGCTATTTGATTTAGGCTACCCCATATTGTTTCTTTTTTTAAATCTCCGCGGAATTCAATTCTACCGGTTTTAGATTGATAGATGATGAGTTCGTTTTTGTTATTTTTAAGTTTTTTCATTTCTTGGCCTTTTTATATATTGTAAGGATTTTTTTCTACAAGACAAGCTCCTAAATTATGAAGTTATCTCACAAAATAGGATGATTGTGTAAATACATTATTGAAATAAAATAGATTGGAGTTTCTTTTTTGTGGATTCTTTTCCATAGGTTTTAACAGCTCTCTGGAGTTTTTTCTGATCCAA
>JANQSX010000050.1 GCA_028279085.1 Bdellovibrionales bacterium | reverse complement strand
TTTTAAAAGTTCTTTTCGCATAGATAATAAAGCCTTTACCAAAGACTCATCCAAGTCCAAAGCCAAAGGAATAAGACGATTTTGCACCTCTCCCTTTCCGGTATTCCATGAAAGCATCAATCTCTCATAAAGAACTCTCTCATGGGCTGCATGCTGATCGACAAAAACAATAGCTTCACGAGTTTGAGCTAAAATATAAGTTAAATGAGCTTGAGATAAGATGTGTAAAGAAGCCCAGTAATTTTGCTTTTTATCTGTTTCTTTCTCTTCTGAAATAACAGGCTCCATTTTCATATTCTTGATAGTGGGAGTCCAAGATACAGAAGATGGGTTTTCCTTTTCATCAGTAGAAGAAGTAAAGAGATTTTTCTGAGCATTAGATTTTTCAGAATCAAGTGGCGTTGAAAAACTCTTTTTTTGAAATTGTGTTTGTTGAAACTCTTTGTTTGGAAACATCAATTCTTTTTCTTGAGTTTTCTGTGTATCAAAGTTGTTTCTTTTATTATTAATCCAAGGAGCTTTCTCCAAAACAGCCCGCAAGCTGTGCTGAACCGCTTTAAATACATGAGATGAATTTTTAAAACGCACTTTGGATTTCGCCGGATGAACATTCACATCCAAATCCTCCGTTCGGCAGGAAAGATTGAGCACCACAATGGGATATTCTCCATGCATCAACAGACCTCTGTATGCGGATATCACTGCCGCATAAAGAGTGCTATCCTCCACCCATCTATTATTCACAAAGAACCACATCTGTCGACGACTAGCCGCTGTTTCGTTAGGAGCACACAGAACAGCCTCCACATTTATGTCATGATATTTTGTCTGAGTATAAAAAGTATTCTTCAAAGATAAAACCGCCTCTGCCCTTTTTTGTAGATTTTTTACTCCCGGCCAATAAAACAATAGTTTATTTTTATGCAATATCCGAAACTCCACGAAAGGATGAGAAAGGGCCATTGCTTTAATTGTATTTTTAATAACGGCTGTTTCTGAAGCTTCTGATTTCAAAAATTTCAAGCGAGCCGGAGTTTTCTGAAATAGATCTTTTACAATAACAGTTGTTCCCGTTTCCGAGCCGGTTACTTCCACTTCTGTTTTCTTTCCAAATTCACTTTTTAATCGGGCGGCCTGATCCTGATGTTCCGGTTTTGAAATCAAAGTTAAATCACTAACTTCAGCTATACTGGCTAAAGCTTCTCCTCGAAAACCATAACTTCTAATAGTCCAAATATCATTAAGAGAAGAAATTTTACTAGTGCTGTGAGGAGAAAGGGCCAAGGTCAATTCATCATTTTTGATACCACAACCATTATCCTTGATTTGAACAAAACGTCCACCATCGGAGAAGTGAATTTCTATTTTAGAAGCACCCGCATCCAAACTATTTTCAACTAACTCCTTGACCATATTAGCAGGACGCTCAACCACTTCCCCCGCTGCAATCTGATTGATCACCTCAGGCGACAATTGCTGAATATTTACAAATTTTTTATCTTGGAAAATATCTTTTTTCATATTAATAACTCATTTTATTCCAACCTTGATTCAGAATCCAGAGGATGTTTGTTGCTTCTACTGGATTCCGGCCTGCGCCGGAATGACAAACCTGCGCTGGAAGAACATTAAAAAGAAACCAACAATCCTCCCATAACAGCCGGCACCGGCTTGTTTTCTGAAATATCATAATATATTTTTCCTTCCGCCAGAAAAGATAAACGATCATGAATTCTAAGAATTAAGCTGGCTGCTCCGGCTAAACCGGCTCCCAGTTGAGAAATAGCCGGATCGGCAGGGGCTACAGCACCTTTCAATTTACCCATTACACCTCCACTTAAAGAAAGTAAAAAATGAGGGACTTCAAATAAAGGTAACTTAAATAAAAAATCCCCAACTAATAAGTACCCTTTTTCCAACTTCTTTCCGTTGATAACAGGAGACTCAAAAGAAAACATTACACTAATATCTGTCGCTACATTACTAATAGGTAAGCCCGGCCCGGTCAGTTTCAAACCAAAAAACCAAACCGGAAAAAATGGCTCCTTTGATTTATAAGCCTGCCAGGAATAAGAAAAAACCAAGCCAATAAATTGCAAATCAGAGATTTCCTTATCACTCAATTCCAAGGAATCCTCCGGCTCGGCACTATTAAACTGAAAGTCCTTTACATATTTTAACTTTTTCTTAACCTGATCAAATTCGGGATTAACTTTTATCTTTGAACCGGACTTCACATAGCGTGGCACCACATCTATCTCAGAAACATAAGCTCTCATTTTTCTCGGTTGTGTAATGTAAATGCGATAAAAAGTACCAAATCGTGTCTCCGGACGATATATTTTCTTTGAAACGGTTACTAATGTCCCTGCAGGTATCCTGCTTACTTGCATAGAATCAAAGTCCGGACGGGTATAAACAATAGAGTCTTTCTGAATAATGTAAGCTTTTTGCAAATAAGAAGGGAGAACTTTTGTTGATTTCTTTTTTTCAGCTAAAGCCGGAAATACACACAATCCAAACAAAGAATAACACAGTAAAATAAAATAAATTTTTATCATTAATTAATACCTTTTGAGTAAAACCCTAACCTAACTTTAAACTATTTCTTAAATATTTGTTCCTCTATTAACTTTTTCCTCTCAATGAAAATCCGTAAATTGTTAATAACATTTACACACCCGTGGAACCAAATCCCCCTTCCCCTCTTTCCGTAGTGCTTAATTGATCAGCCCATTCCATTTGTGCCTGAACAACCGGACACAAAACCACTTGAGCTATTCTTTGCTGATCTTCTATTTCCAAAATTTGATCAGAAAGATTTATAACAATAACCTGTAATTCTCCTCTATAATCAGCATCAATAGTTCCAGGAGAATTAGGCATACTCAAGCCTTTTTTCAAACTCAGCCCACTTCGAGGCCGCACTTGTAATTCAAAACCCTGAGGAATTTCAAAAATAAGCCCGGTAGGAATTAAAGTTCTTTCCAGAGGTTTAATCATCATCTTTGACTTAAGTTGTGCCCGAACATCAAAGCCACTGGCACTTAAACTTTGATAAGCAGGTAAGTCACCTTTAAAATGCGACAGCTTTTTGACTTTCATAATCGGTCTGGATATAGATTGTTTTTCCACTGAAACTTCCGCCCCTAACTCTTCATTTAACATATTCACTTTCCACCCTTTTATCCTTATAAAACCATAGCCATTTTATGACACTCTTTCCTTGTATCTATCAAGTATTTTCTGCTAACCTTCATCTAAATTAGCAATTTGTTAAGTATCAAGCAGTGTGTTATACTGACTCGGTTTAAAAATTGAAATATTCTACGAAAACTTTATTACATATTTATGGCTATTTTAAAAATTGAAAATTTAGTGAAAAACTACGGTTCCTTTCAAGCTGTAAACAAAGTTTCCTTTGCAGTTCATTCAGGAGAGATATTCGGCCTTCTCGGCCCTAATGGGGCTGGAAAAACCTCTATTATATCCATTATTACCACTGTAGAAAAACCCACTGCCGGCTCCATCACTATAAATGATATGAAACTCAATCAACATGAAAAAAAAGCAAAATCTATAATTGGTGTAGTACCACAAGAAATCATTACCCATGGATACTTTAATGTAGAAGAAATTCTGAATTTTCATTCCGGTTACTATGGATTAATAAATAATACAGTAAGAATAAACGAACTTATGAAAAAGCTTGAACTTTGGGATCATCGGCACAAAAGAGTCCGTCAGCTCAGCGGAGGTATGAAACGCCGGTTAATGATTGCCAAGGCATTAGTTCATTCTCCACGTCTTCTTTTACTGGATGAACCCACAGCAGGAGTTGATGTGGAGTTAAGATATTCTATTTGGCAATTAGTGAAGGAATTGAAAAAAATGGGTGTAGCTATTTTATTCACTACACACTACTTGGAAGAAGCTGAACAACTGTGTGACCGTGTAGCTATTATTGACAAAGGACAAATTCAAAAACAAGGAGAAACCACAACACTTATACAAAAATTAACTTCCCGTCATTTAACACTTATATTAAAAAATAAAATAGAATGTTCTCATCCTGCTCTTATCAATTACCAAAACAACACTTTAGAGTTTCGTGTGCCGTATTCAAAGGAAATGGGAAAATTCCTTTCTGAATTAAATCTTCAAAGGGAAAATATTTTAGATATGAAAATACGAGAAGGCACTTTAGAAGAAGCCTTTAAATATGTATTAAACCAAGGAGAACTATGAACAATGTCAAAAAACAGGAGTTAATATGGACTCCTTTTCTTATTTTACTTTCCCGTGAAATTCGACGCTTTTTCAAAGTAATGGCTCAAACGGTTTTAATCCCCATCGTTAACTCTTTTATTTACCTGCTTATTTTTGGTGTGAGTCTTGGGAAACACATTCAAGTTATAGAAGGAATTTCCTATTTGGAGTTTTTGATTCCTGGTTTAGTCATGTTAGGTTGTATGAATAACAGCTATCAAAACGGTTCCAGTTCTTTATTGGGAATGAAATTTGGTGGTGAAATTGTAGATATTAAAGCTTCTCCTTTGACTGTACAACATATTATATGGGCTATGTCTCTGGGGGGACTTTGCCGCGGCCTCACAGTAGGTTTTGTAATCTTTCTTTCCGGTGAATTGTTTTATTATTTTTACGAAAGCTCTTTTTTAATTCCAGTTCATCCTTTTTATTTTATTCTATTTTGCGCTATTGGTGGATTAGCCTTTACTAAACTCGGTATCGCTGTAGCTTTTATAGCAAAAACTTTTGATCATGTTAGCGCTATTGGAGGTTTTATTATTCTCCCTTTAATCACCTTAGGAGGAGTGTTTTTTTCATTAGACAACCTTAGCCCCTTTTGGATCAAAGTATCTTATTTTAATCCCCTCCTTTACTTTATCAATGGAGTTCGTTACGGCGTCCTGGGAGTCTCTGATGTTCCGGTTGCTGTGGCTTTTTGGATTTCTATATTAGGATTATTAATCTTTCACCTGGCCGCTGTATGGACCCTTAAAAGAGGAAGCTATCAACCCTGGTAAATTTTTAAACTCTACCACCCTCGTGCAGGTGAAATGTTTAAGGGCGGGATCTTGTTCCTGGTTTTTTACAAAAACACAACAACTACCTATCCGCCAAAAACACTCCGGCAGGTTCCCTTTATTTTTTGAATACTTCTTTCTAGTAAACCGCGCACAGGTTCTTCTTGTGAAAGCTCTCTGCTCTGTCTGTTAACTAGTTCCTCCAATCCCACTAGCGTGCTTAAGCTCCTTTCTAAATCTTGAACTACAAAATGAAAGTGTTCTTTAACAAAATACTCCATCATTTGCTCATTCGTAATATTGTCATTTTTTGTAATTGTTATACCTATAGCAGCCATAGTTTCCACTTTTCTAGGAGATGTATTCAATTCTTCATGTGCTTTCTTAAATAATTGCCAAAGTTCGGGCTTATCTCTTTCCATATTTTTAAGAGAAAAAATAACCTTACTTACAAAATAGTTAAGATCCCGATCCTCTAACTGACCCGTTTCCACTAAAGTAGATACTTGTTTATTCTCTACCAACTCCTTTATAATAAAAAAAGTGAGATAAGAATCTAAGTCATAATAGGTTGCCGATAAGGCCGGACCGGAAAATAAAAAAAGAGTGACACAAATGATAATTTTTCTCACATCAATCTCCCATAAAAAAACAAGCTTTATATAAAAAGATATTATTGATTTTACAATCAAAAACAGACTACGTGTAAATTTTTCATTTAATTTTACAAAAATATCACATTTAATTTTGTTCAGCTATAAATTGGGGGCCAAAACAATAAACTACTTGGTTACAAACAAAGCCTTATACTATAACAACTAAAAGTTTTATAAGATAAAACCTAACTAAATACACACAAATGCTAAAGAAAGAATAAGAATGTTTAAGCTCAAATTTACTTTTACTATAATATTTTTTTCTCTGTTTATTTCTTTTTCCGCTTTTCCTTATCCTTGTTCGGAAGCCTTTAATATTCCTTTATTTGAAAAACAGATCAAAGATTCTCTTGCTCAAGTATTAAAACCGGACTCTCTGGAAAAAATTCAACTGGAATCTTGTGGTTCCCGCTGTTTGAGACTGGTTTCTGAAACTTCTGTGTCCTTTGAAGTAGAGTTAAACTCAAATGTCTCCTCTCCGGAGTTCCATGTCACCAGAAAATCCAAATTGTTGAAAATGCCCATCAAAAATTTTTCTGATATCCCCCCGGCGGCGAACGACTTAAGATATTGGCTGACCGGCCATGAAATGCACCCTTATATGGAAAGTTCAGGGCCTATAATGGTCAAGCCCGTTCAATCAATTGCTTTTGAAGCCTACAAAGAGGCTGTTCAATCCGGAGCAAAAAGTTTTCTACATATTTTATCCACAGGTGTTGGTAAAACTCTCGTTTTTACCAAATCTTTAGTGGATTACTTAAAAAGACACTCAAAAGAAAACAGTATAGCCATAGTGACAGTGGACCAAGTTCGCATCGTGAACCAACTTTCACAGGCTATAAAAAAAGAGATTGCAGAATCCGCTGAATCTTTAGATATTCAGGTGCTTAACTGGAACAGTAGAAAGCAGAGGACAGTTTTTTCCCATTTCATTTCTGAGACTGCTTCCATGGCAGAAACAACCGTTCTTGTTATGACCAGCCAAAGTTTAAAAAATATTTTAAGTGATCCAAATTCAGAGCCTTACAAACAAATTTCCAAAAGACTGTCTGCAATATTTATAGATGAAGCTCATCACCTGGGAGCTGAATTGACAAAAGAAGTTTTAATGAGAATAAAAGAAGAAAGTGGAGCTTTTCTCTATGGAACAACAGCCACTCCGGTTCACCATGAAGTGAATTTAAGAAATTTATTTGAAAAAGTTCATTGGTCTTATTTGAATGATCGAAACTCTCTTTTTCAGGATCATCCTTCGGAGGCCATTTTAAGGCAGTTGTCTATGGCTATAGAAAGAGGGGATTTAACCCCTTTTGATAATCTTTACTTTATTGCAGATACCCTTTTAACAGGAAGGGAAAACGGAGGAAATGTATTTGTATCTGAAAACAAACGGCGTGTTTTAAATCCGGATTACTATCAAAAGTTAGCACAGGTTATATATCCTATTTTAAATTCCAATAAAAAAGGTTTTTTTGTGACAGCTACCGTACAAGAAGCGGAACGTTTAACAGCTTTTTTAAATCGTACTTTCCCAGAAGTGGAGTTTTCCTCTTATCACTATAGGAAAACTAAAGAAGAAAAAAAAGAAATTACAGACCGTTTTGAAGAAAATAAAAGTTCTCATTATCTTGTGGCAGTGAGGGCTTTGGATGAAGGAGTTAACTTGCCGGAGCTATCCGCTTATATTGATTTGAATGCGAGTGTTCCGATAAAGCAAATGCTTCAGAGGATAGGTAGGGTTTTAAGGCTGTACCCGGATAAAATATCATCGGATATTATGCTATTAATAGATTACAGAGATGAGCAGATTGCCAAGGATTTGTTGAATGTACTGGATGTTATAAAAGAAGTGTCTTTTAGTAAAACAAGAAGAGAAGAAGATGTGTCTGAAGAAAGTGCATCTAATGAAGGTATTCTTCTGAGTCAACCGGAGGCCAAACCTCTCAGTAGGGAAGACCTTATAAAATTCAAGCAGACTTTAGAAAATATTGTCAGAACATTTTGGAATAAAAAAGTACCATTTCTCCCTTGGGAAGAGGGGCTAAGAAAAGCAAGGGAGGCAAACTTATCAGGTGTATATGCTTACAGGACATGGCAAAAAGATCACCCGGATATGCCTGGTAATCCCGATACACATAAACCCTGGAAAAAGCATTGGAAAAGCTGGCCGCATTTCCTCGGAAAGGAGAGAATAGAAAAGCTTTCTTGGGAAGAAGGATTAAAAAAAGCGAGAGGGGCAAACTTGTCAGGCCAAAGAGCTTACAAGAAATGGCAAAAAGACCACCCTGATATGCCTAGTCATCCCGATACACATAAACCCTGGAAAAATCATTGGCAAGGTTGGACACATTTCCTTGGAACAGAGAAGCTTCCTTGGGAAGAGGGGCTAAGAAAAGCAAGAGAGGCAAACTTATCAGGTCCATATGCTTACAATGAGTGGCAAAAAGATCACCCTGATATGCCTAGTAATCCTCACACATATAAATCCTGGAAAAAGTATTGGCAAGGCTGGACCCATTTTCTTGGAAACGAAAAAACGGAAAAACTCTCTTGGGAGGAGGGTTTAAAAAAAGCGAGAGAGGCCAACTTATCGGGCTGGACAGCTTACAAGGAATGGCAAAAAGATCACCCGGATATGCCTAGTGATCCCCACACATATAAACCTTACCAACCGTATTGGAAAGGGTGGGATCATTTCTTAGGAAAAGAAAAAACAAATTGAAAATGAGTTCGTCTTTGAAACAGAGCGGCTTGTTTTGTCATTCCGTACTTGATACGGAATCCAGAAGATGCTTGAAGCTTTTTCTGGATTCCGGCCTGCGCCGGAATGACGAGACTTTGACGGAATGACGGATCAAAGCTTGCCCCCGCGCAGGCGGGGGTCCGGAATAGTGGAAGCCCTAGTAGGGCTTCCAGTTTACTGGATTCCGGAACAAGTCCGGAATGACGAACTTAACGGAATGACGAACTTAACGGAATGACGAACTTAACGGAATGACGAATTACAAAATATTAGCAGCGAGTTCTGCCAACTCCGATCTTTCTCCCTTTGTGAGAGTCACATGGGCGGACAAAGGAGCAAACTTAAATTTTTCCACAGAGAAAGTAAGACCATTATTGGAAGAATCCACATAAGGGTTATCAATCTGATAACAATCCCCTGTTAAAATGACCTTTGTACCCTGACCGGCTCTGGTTAAAACTGTTTTTATTTCATGGGGAGTCAGATTTTGTGCTTCATCCACAATAAGATATTGGTTAGGTATACTTCTACCTCTAATATACGCCAAAGGCTCAATGTTTACCAATCCCTGATTCATTAAATCCTGGGCCAGGCGAGAAGCTTTTTTTCCTAAACCCATTAAAAACTCTATACTATCAAAAATGGGCTGCATCCAAGGATTTAACTTTTGTTCAATATCCCCAGGTAAGTAGCCAATGTCTCTTCCCATAGGAAAAACCGGACGTGAAACCAAAAGTTTTTGAAAAGAATTCTCCTCTAGAGTTTTATACAAACCAACAGCCAAAGCTAAAAGGGTTTTACCTGTTCCCGCTTTTCCCAACAAAGATACAAACATCAAATCATCATTCATTAAAGCGTCTAAAGCAAAATTTTGTTCTCTGTTTCTGGGATGAACTCCCCAAACAGGTTCAGGAGGCTGACAGACAGAAACAATTTTACTTTTTTCTTGATCATAACGACCTATCGCTTTTTCATTCTCGTGACTTAAAACTATATATTGATTAGGATAAAATTTATTATCCTCTACCGAAAGAATCCGCTTATCCCTAAAAAGCTGAAGTTGGGATTCTTCCACATTTATATGACGAACCCCTGTATAAAGGTCTTCAAAGTCCGGTGATTGTTCAGGCTCATAATCTCTAGCCGGAATCCCAAAAACATCCGCTTTGATCCTTAAGTTTATATCTTTAGTAACCAATTCCACTTGAGCCGATGGATTATGCTTTTTCAAATACAAAGCAGTAGCCAAAATGCGATGATCCACTTTTGATACGTCCAATTCGGGAACAGAAGACGGAAGGTCCATACAGACAAATAAATAAGAACCGGACTCTAATGCCACTCCCTGAGTTAAAGAGCCTTTGCCTCGTAGATCATCAAGAAATCGATTAAATTGACGGGCATTTCTACCCTTCTCACCCATATCTCTTTTAAAAGAATCAATCTCCTCCAAAACGGAAAAAGGAATATAAATATCAGCGGAGTCAAATATTTTAAAAGGTAAAGCATCATACAAAAGAGTGCTTGTATCCAATACAATTTTTTTGGTAAATTTTCCGGAAATAAATGATTTTTTATCCTTATCCATATCTGATATAGATAACATAAATAAAAAATAAATAAACTACATATTGGAAAAAGTTTTATTACGCCCTGAAGTTTTGGCTTTGTACAGAAGTTTATCAGCTCTATCGTAAATTTCTTTCCAGCCGCGATCCACTTCTTGTTGACAAGTGACCCCTGCTGAAATAGTAACTTTAATTTCTTTTTCTTTATATTGAAACAAATGGGTTTCTATTTTTTGACGAGCAATTTCTATAGCTTTTTCCGCCCTCTCAACAGGACTCTGTACTATAATGCAAAACTCTTCTCCTCCACACCTGACAAAAAGATCATCAGAACGAAAACAAGCTTTAGCCACTCTAACAACTTCTTTTAAAATAAAATCTCCGGCTAAATGTCCATAAGTATCATTTACCTTTTTAAAGTGATCTATATCAAAAAGAATTAACGATAATGGTGTGTTGTTTATTTTACTTTTTCTAAATAATTCCTCCGCTCTCCGGTCCAGTAACAATCGATTACCTATTCCTGTTAAAGAGTCACGAAATGCTTTGTTAAAGGTCTCCATAACAGAAAGAATTTCAGGATTCCCTTTATCTAAAAATTTCAGAATAATATTCCCTAACTTTATTTTACTGTTATCAGTAATCACAACTTCTCTGCCCGCATCAATTAATTTATTATTGATTATTGTTCCATTTGTGGATTGTTGATCTTGCACAAACACCTGATTATTTTTTTGATCCATACGAACACACAAATGCTTTTTACTAAGAGATGTATCACTGATAGCTATATCAGATTTTTGACTGCGTCCTATAGTAATGCTCTCTTTATCACTGATTGACCAAAACCTTCCGATCATAGAAGGCGGACCTACAATACACACAATATGAGCATTGAGTTGGAGTAATTTATCCCCATATAAGGGTGTACTGACAACCATTGTTTTGGAACCATCTAAACTGCCGGTAAGAGATAACCCTGTACGAGAGCGAGTTGCATCCGCTCGCACCATTATATCCTGATCAAGCGCCTGTGCATTTGGCTGGTATATCCTTTTACTATCACTGTGACCCTTATCAATGTGACCCTCTACAGCCATCAGATTATTTTTAGATATATCAGTATTAGATAAGTTTTCCTGGTCCTTGTTATGTGAAGACACAGGGATATCATTTATAATAAATTGTCCTTTTTGTTTTGCACTCACTATATTATTCCCATTGTTAGATGTGTTACTCTTCTGATTCTTCTTCTGGTTGTTCCTGAGAAATATCACTGCCCCTCAAAATATGCAGAGCCATTTGTAAACCACGAACCGCTCGACGACTTTTATTACGATATCCTTCTAATCTGTTGGAAGCTTCTTCATGTCTGTTTTTCTGGCTGTCCAACTCTATTTTAATCCTATCAATTTGGCGTTTTAAATCTAAAATATATTGATCTTTTTCCCTA
>JANQSX010000219.1 GCA_028279085.1 Bdellovibrionales bacterium | reverse complement strand
ATATCGTTTTAGTTCATCCTGAAATTCCTTCTAATACAGGAAATATCGGAAGAACTTGTGTAGGTTATCATAGTTGCTTACATTTGATAAAACCGCTGGGTTTTGAGATTAATGATCGACAATTAAAAAGAGCCGGTTTGGATTATTGGTCCCATTTGAAATATAGCACTTATCCTCATTGGAAAGATATACAAGCTCATTTAAAGGGAAAAAGGGTCTTCTATCTTTCTACAAAGGGACAAAAACATCTATATCAGGGTGTTTTTAAAAAAGGGGATTGGTTTGTTTTTGGTTCTGAATCTCGGGGTTTGACGAATATTTTGTCATCAGTGAAACAGGAGTGTGTCTTAAAAATTCCGTTTCCCGGTCCTATCCGTTCTTTAAATTTAGCTAATGCGGTTAGTATCACTATTTTTGAAGCTTATCGGCAGGTTTTTTATCCAAAGAAATAGAAGTGAGTTGTTGAGATGAGAGTATTTCTGACCTGTAAAAATCAAAGATTCTTTTATAACCGGCCACTCTAACAAAAGTAATTGAGTGAAACTGGACAAAAGCATATAAATCACTATATTTTAATAGGATGATTGAAACTTTTCTTACTCGTTTTTTTGGAACTCATCATGAAAGAGAATTAAAATCTTTTTCCCCTTTAGTGGAAAAAATTAATTCATTAGAATCATCAATACAAAGTTTGTCCAATGAGGATTTACAACAAAAAACCCAAAAATTTAAAGAACAATTGGACAAAGGTTGTCCCTTGGATGATTTGTTACCGGAAAGTTTCGCGGTTTGTCGGGAAGCCTCTCGCCGTGTATTGGGACTTCGTCATTATGATGTACAGCTTATTGGCGGTGTAGTATTGCATCGGGGACAAATTGCTGAAATGAAAACTGGAGAGGGAAAAACTTTAGTGGCTACTCTTCCCATTTATCTAAATGCTTTGGAAGGAAAAGGCACTCATGTAGTGACTGTTAATGATTATCTGGCACAAAGGGATACAGAGTGGATGGGGCAAGTTTATAACTGGTTGGGGCTCAGTACTGGAACTATTGTGCATAATCTGACCGATCAAGAACGAAAAAAAGCTTATAATGCGGATATCACTTACGGTACAAATAATGAATTTGGTTTTGATTACTTGAGAGATAATATGAAGTTTGATCTGGATCAGTGTGTGCAAAGGGACCTTCATTTTGCTATTGTAGATGAATGTGACTCCATATTAATTGACGAAGCCCGTACTCCATTGATTATTTCCGGACCCAAAGAAGATTCCACAGAGAAATATCATTATATTAATCGTATTATTCCTCATCTTAAAAAGGATTTGCATTTTACTATGGAGGAAAAATCAAAGACTGTTTCTCTTACAGAAGAAGGAAATAGTCGAATGGAAGAACTTTTAAAAATAAAAAATCTTTATGATATTGCTCATATTGAGTTGGTTCATCATATTTATCAAGCTTTAAAAGCCCATCATCTTTTTAAAAGGGATGTGGATTATATGGTTAAGGATAATGAGATTATTATTGTAGATGAGTTTACAGGTCGATTGATGCCTGGCCGGCGTTGGAGTGATGGACTTCATCAGGCTATAGAAGCTAAGGAAAATGTTAGAGTAAAAAAAGAAAATCAAACCCTAGCTTCTGTGACTTTTCAAAATTACTTTAGAATGTACTCTAAATTAGCGGGAATGACTGGAACAGCGGAAACAGAAGCGGTGGAGTTTGCCAAAATTTATAATCTTAATGTTTTTGTAGTTCCCACTAACAAACCCATTCTTAGGGATGATCAAAATGATATTATCTATAAAAATCAAAAAACTAAATTTAATGCTATTATTGAGGAAATAAAAGAAGCGCATGAAAGGGGGCAACCGATTTTAGTGGGAACAGTTAGTATTGAAACCTCAGAAAAATTATCTGGTTTATTAAAAGAGGCTGGTATTGCACATAATGTTTTAAATGCTAAGCATCATGAAAGGGAAGCGGAAATTATTGCTCAGGCGGGAAGGTTTGGAGCGGTGACTATTGCTACTAATATGGCCGGCCGTGGAACAGATATTGTTCTAGGAGGTAATCCGGAATTTTTATCGCGAGCCGAATTAAGTGAAGAGGCTAGTCCGGAATTAAGGGAAAGATCTTTTGAGAAATTTAAACAGATTTGTCAGGAGGAAAAGCAAAAAGTCTTAGAGGCAGGAGGGCTTTATATTGTTGGTACAGAAAGGCACGAATCTCGACGAATTGATAATCAGTTAAGAGGAAGATCAGGTCGGCAGGGAGATCCGGGAGCCTCCTGCTTTTACTTGTCATTGGAAGATGATCTAATGAGAATTTTTGGTGGTCAGAATATGCAAAAATGGATGGATAGACTTAGAGTACCGGATGATGAAGCTATTACTGCTAGGCCGGTGACCAGTACTATTGCTCGTGCTCAAAAAAGGGTGGAAGGACATAACTTTGATATTAGGAAACATCTTTTAGAATATGATGATGTGATGAATCAGCAGAGAACAGTGATTTACAAGCTTCGTCGGAATATTATGAATCTTGAAAAGGTAGAAAGGCAGTGTCTGGATTTTTTAGGAGAAATCACTTCTTATTTGTTAGATACTTATGTAGGAGAGCAGATGAAGCCTGAACAGTGGAATTTAAAGGGACTTAGTCAGTCTCTTTATCAACAGTTTGGTTTTTCTCTGCCGGACACTATTTCCATTGGAGAAACTGTATTGTCTGTTGAGAAAGAATATCAACTACAGTCCGAAGAGAATACAAGCAATAATAGGCCGGATCTGAGTTCTGAGCCTATTGTTTCTTTAGTAAGATCAGAAGTAAAAAAAGCTTATGATTTAAAAAAAGAAGAGTTGCAAGAGCACTTTAATTCCGTTTCACAACTGATTTTATTACAAACTTTAGATGCTCGATGGAAAGAACATTTAGAAAATATTGATCGTTTAAAAGAAGGTATAAACTTAAGAGCTTATGCACAAAAAGATCCTTTAGTGGAGTATAAAAAAGAATCTTTTGCTTTATTTGAAAGAATGAATTTTCAAGTGGCATCTGAATCCGTAGAAAAACTTTTTAAAATTCAATTGCAAATCAATGAAGATCAGGAAGATTTTCGTGTACAACAACAATATGATGAAAAAGATCTAGATTATGAACGTCCTCAAGTGAAGATACAGTTACCATCGACAGAGACTATGGAAAATAAAGCTCACTCTCAAGGTTCTTCTCATCAATTAAATCGTGCTCAGCGTAGAAGACAAAAACAAAATTTGAAAAAGAAAAAGATTAAAGTATGAAACACACATGCCCTTGTTGTAATAAGGAATTTACTCCTCCTGCCGCTCTTGTTGGTGTAGAGGAAGATATAGGAAACTTATTTTCCTGTGATTATTGCCAGTCTGTGTTGAAATGGGAAGGGGGTGTACTCAAAGTGGTTCATGAGTCAAAACAAGAACCTGAGCCTATTATCCTTTCTGAAGATTCTACGGAAAATGAAGAGAGTCTTATATCAAAGGAAGATGCACTGGTCGGTGCTTCTGATGAGAGCGATGAGATGGAATCTCAGAATGATATACAACAAATGGAAGAAAATAAGGAAGAATCAATAGCTGATTTTATAACAGAGGGGAATAATCCGGAGGAAGTTAGAAAGGATTTTGATGAAGAAGGACTGGACGACGGAGTAGAAAGCTCTTTCATGCCAGGGCAGGAGTTGCAAGATAAAGAGCCATACGATGAAACTGCAGAGGAGAATGGTAAAAAAGAAGCCCATCAAGATTTCAAAAAAAATGAGCAAATAGAAGAATCTAGTGTGGAAAATCTTGAGAAAGAGCAGGTGGAAGAATGGAAAGAAATGGAAGAAGAGGTTGGAGTGCAAGAAACAAATCAAAATTTTGCAGATGTGGAGGAATATGGAAATGCACAAGCTACTTCAGAAAAAGGTTTTTTGCGCTATGATATTTATATTTCTGGTTTAGATTCAATAGAAATAGAAGAACAAATAAAAGAAGTGCTGGAGGATCCTCGATTTAAATGGGATGCGAATGAAATTTTGGGCTCTCAAAATAAGGGACTTTTAGTGATAAAGAATCTCAATCCTATTAAAGCTGTATGTTTAATATCAGAACTTTCTTTTTTGTCTATAGACCTCAGTTGGAAACAGTATATGGCTTTGAATGTGCCATCAACGCAGGATGAAGAATGAATTAAAAAACTTGGTTTTATAAATAAGTAACGACAGTGTTCTTGATTAAAATTTTTCTAGCTGATTATTTTTTCTTCAGATTTTCAGATTTTTTCTTTAAAGAGTTAATTTCACGAAAACCCTTTTCTTTCTGTTTTTGGTAAAGGGAAGCGTTGATTTCGTATTCTTCCATAGTTTCAGCTTCTGTCATCTTCTTTTTATAATTAGGGTAAGGGGTAAGCGGGCCTACTTTGTGAACCCTTCCTTCATCAAATAGGACATCTCGTGTGTATTCCTGGGAATTCCAGTTAAATTGATAAGTCCAACGATCCATGCTGTTTGAACGTCCTACAGAGCTTGGTTTTCCAATGGTATTTCGTACTTCTTTCTTAGTGAGACTAGGTTGCATCTCTTGTAAAGCTGTGTAAGTACTTACACAAGAAGTAAAAAATAGAAAACCAATTATAATTAGAGTTAAAATACTGTAAAACATACTTTTATTATTAAATAAATGTCTTATTTTGCAAAGCTTTATTTGAAAAAATTGAAAAAAAAAGCTAAGGAAAATTTATGAACTACAATAAAAGCGGTTTGATTATTTTATTGGCTTCTGTTTTTTTTAGCTGTATTTGGTTTGCCTGGTTAGTCTTTTTTTCTCCACCCATGGATTTAGCGGAACTGGAAGAGGAGGTTGATTCTAGCTTATCAGCTAATACAGAAACTGAAACAGTGGATCTTTCTCAAGAAAAAAATCCATGGGTTTATAGTGAAAATCTGGTATTACATGGTTCTCAGATTTATCAAACTTACTGTGTTTCCTGTCATGGAAAAACAGGACTAGGCGATGGTCTAGCCGCAAAAGGTTTAAAACCCCCTCCTATTAATTTAGTGGAAGGGCAGTGGAAAAAAGGAGGGAGTTCTATTGCTCTTTACAAGACCTTAGTTCAAGGAGTGGAAGGTAGTTCAATGGTTTCTTTTTCCTACCTATCTAAAATAGATCGTTGGGCTTTAGTGCATTATATTCGTTCTATAACAAAGAATAAAGAAACAGACGATATTAAAGAATTGGAAGAATTTGCTAAAACCGCCAAATAATTTTTTATAAGGAGTTATAGAGTTGAATTTTTTATATTCGGTGTTTTTTATTATTGTATGGGCGGGAATTTTTCCGGCTTTTGGATATAATCCGCAGAAAAAGTTTTCTGCTTCTCAAGTGCCGGAGGAATTAAAAGGGCTTGAGATACAGGAAAATATGGGCGCTCTTTTGAACTTGGATCTGGAATTTGTAGATGATCAGGCAAAACCGGTAAAACTGGCGAAATACTTTAAAAATAATCAACAACCTGTTTTGTTATCTATCATTTATTATAACTGCCCTAATTTATGTGGTTTACATTTAAATGGTCTTTTCGAAGCTTTGAAAGGTTTGCCGGAAGGCTTTAAAAAAAATTTTCAATTGGTGTTACTAAGTATGGATCATAATGAAACTCCCAAACTGGCTGTGGAGAAAAAAAGAAATTATATAAAAAAATATGGCTTACCGGCAGAGAAAACTCATTTTTTAACCGGTCGTAAAGAAAATATTTTAAAATTAAGTAAGCAAGTTGGTTTTCGTTTTAGATGGGATGAAAGTCAGAAAATATATGCTCATCATCCGGTAGCTTATGTATTAACTCCTTACGGTAAAATTTCTCGCTATCTGTACGGTGTAACCTTTCAAGCTCAGACTTTGCGTCTTTCTTTGGTAGAAGCCAGTCAGGGAAAGGTAGGTTCTATTGTAGATAGAGTTTTACTGTTTTGCTTTCAATTTGATCCTCAAAAAGGCCGTTACTCTTGGTATGCTTATAATATTATGAGAGCAGGTGGGGTTGTAACTCTACTTCTTCTTCTGTTTTTTTTGTTGCCGATATGGATTAAAGAAAATAAGAAATCAAGAAGGGGAGTATCTTAAGTGTTTAATTTGTTGATTAATTCCGCTCAAGCCGCCTGGTTACCAGTGGCTGCTACCGATCTGGCCAAAGAAGTGGATCAGCTCATTTATTTTTTAGTGGAAATAAGTGCTGTAGCTTCTGTGTTGGTCATTGGTGGCTTTGTCTATTTTTCTATCCGTTTTCGCCGAAAATCAGAAACGGAAAAAACGCCAGCTATTACACATCATTATTTATTAGAATTTCTTTGGAGTTTTATTCCCTTTGTTATTTTTATGTTCGTTTTTGGATGGGGTTGGTTAATTTATGACAAAATGAGAGATCATCCATCCGATGCACTGGAGATTCATGTTTATGGTCAAATGTGGAATTGGGACTTTGTTTATAAGAATGGGAAAAAATCCAGTGTTCTTACTGTGCCAGTAGGAAAACCTGTGAAATTGGTGATGAGTTCCAGAGATGTGATTCATAGTTTTTTTATCCCCTCTTTTCGTATTAAACAGGATGTGCTTCCCGGTACATATACAGCCTTGTCCTTTACGGCTCAGAA
>JANQSX010000217.1 GCA_028279085.1 Bdellovibrionales bacterium | reverse complement strand
GTCTGAGCTTTTAAACCGGCTTTGGCTGAAGAGATCGTCATTCTACCTAAAGTTTGTTATTCCTGTAAACGAAAAGCTCTCTAAGAGCTTTCCGTATTCTTCTCTCTAAATTTTTGAATTAAAGAGTCCCCATATTTATAAACAGATCCTGCTCCCATCGTAATAAAAACATCTCCTTCCTTTAAAGAATTTAATAAAAAAGGAAATATATTCTTTTCAGAACAATACACACAGGAAGGATGTTGTATTTTCTCAGCTAATATCTTAGAAGAAACTCCTTCTAAAGGAGCTTCTCCAGCCGGATAAATATCCATTAAAAAGACTTTATCAGCTTCAGTGAAACAAGTTAAAAAATTTTCCCAACAATCTGCTGTTCTAGTAAAACGATGAGGTTGAAACAAAACAACTAACCGTTTTTCTTTTCCAAACTTTTCCCGAAAAGCGGAAAGCACTGCCCTTACCTCTGTAGGATGATGAGCATAATCATCATAAAATTCTATCCCCTTCTCCTGTCCTTTCTTATGAAAACGGCGATCCACTCCTTTAAATTTTGTAAAACTGCTCTTACATTCTTCAAAGGAACAACCTATAGTCATCGCCGTTGCACAAGCGGCTAAAGTATTTAGAGCATTCATAGAACCAGGCATCAGCATATCTAAAACACCTATTTCCTGTTCATTGATATAAACAGAATATTTCATAAAACCATTTTTTTTTAAAACAAAATGATTATCTTCATTAAAACCGTAAAAAATTACTTTTCGATCTACAGCCGATAATAGATCACGCAAAACTTTTTGATCTCCCCAGGCCACAATACAACCATAAAAAGGCACTTTTAAAACGAAACTTAAAAACGCCGATTTTAACTTTTCAAAAGAACCGTAGTAATCTAAATGATCTTTATCGATATTAGTAATAACCGCAATTTCAGGAGACAATTGTTTAAATCCTCCATCACTTTCATCTGACTCAGCAATAAACCATTCTCCCTTTCCTGGAAAAGCTGTTGATCGAAATAAATGAGAGCGTCCACCAATAACCACTGTAGGATCCTGCTTACTATGACTAAAAATTTGTGCTAGCAAATGAGTGGTTGTGGTTTTTCCATGTGTGCCAGCGACTACAAGACCTCGCTTCAATCTCATAATTTCCGCCAAAGCTTCTGATCTTTTAATCACCGGAAGTTTTAATTCTCTAGCTGTTTGAATCTCAATATTGTTTTCAGGCACAGCACTGGACTGAATAAGTATTTCAGCACCTTTAACATTTTCCTTTCTATGACCAACAGAAACAAAAACACCTAATTCTTTTAATCTTTTTGTTTGTATATTTTCCACCAAATCACTACCTGTTACAAAACTACCGGAATAATGTAACAATTCCGCCAAACCACACATACCAATTCCACCAATACCTACAAAGTGCACTTTCACTCCAGGAGTAAACTTTTTACTAAGGGCATTTTTAATTAAAGTAGAACTATCTCTCATATTCTCACTCACATATTTCCAAGAAGATAAGAAGCTATGTTATCCGCTTCCGCTCCCAGTTTCAAGTTATGAATATTAGAAGAAAGTTGTTTTATTTTTTGAGGTTGATTAACCAAATCTTCCAAAGTATTTGTTAATCTCTTTACTGTAAACTGACTTTCTTCAATTAAAATCACAGCAGATTTTCGTTCCAAATCCTGAGCATTCTTTAATTGATGATTATCAGCTGAACTAGCTAAAGGCACTAAAATTCCAGCTCTTCCGGTGGCAGAAAGTTCTGAGATAGTTCCTGTTCCGGCTCTTCCAATCACTACATCCGCCCATTCATAAAACTCATGGATTTTATGTAAAAAAGAAAACACTCTGACATTCTCAAAATCAGAATATAATTTTTTTAAATATTCAAATTCTTTTTTTCCGGTTTGATGAACAAAAGAAAAACCTGTATCAGAAGTAATAACCTTAGACACAACTTGATTGATAACAAAAGAACCTTGACTACCCCCCAAAACTAAAACACGCAATGATTTATTAGAACCATCTAATTGATCTTTTAATGTAATTCTACTCATTTCAGAACGAACAGGAAAAGGAAATTGTATTTGCTTTTTTGTTTTAAAAAACGCCTTAGTGGAATTAAAAACCACAATAACCATATCCACAAAATGGGATAACCAACGATTAGTCAGTCCAGGAACAACATTAGGTTCAAAAATTACTGTTTTTTTACGAAGTAAAAACCCGGCTAACAAAATGGGTCCACTAACCGCCCCTCCTGTACCCAATACTAAAGAAGGTTTGATTTTCATTACTAAAATCAAACCTTTCAATAATACAAAAGGAAGAGAAAAAAAAGTTTTCCATCTTTCTTTTCCTACATTTTTTCTTAAACGTCCTACAGATAAAAAATGACACTTAAAAGAAGTTTGAGAATAAATATTCTTTTCTAAATCAGAAGCACCATGAATAAATTCTATTTCACAGCTATCATCAACACGCTTTAAACCATCCGCTATAGAAAGAGCCGGCAGAATATGTCCACCAGTTCCTCCTGCGGCTATTAATATTTTTTTTTTTTCATATAGGTTTCCAAAAAAATATTCAATATATAAAATAATTATGTTTTTCTATATTCAACAACCAACCAAACAATAACAAAGTACAAATTAAAGCACTTCCTCCATAACTCATAAAAGGAAGTGTTAGCCCCTTAGGAGGCAATATACCCAAATTCACCCCAATATGAATAATAGTGGAAAAAGCAAAAACAATACTTAAAGAAAAAGCCAGCACTTTTTGTAAGAGATCTTTTGTTCTGAAAGCAATTCTCATTCCATAGTATACCAACAAAGCATATAGAGTCAGTAAAACACAAAACCCAAAAAAACCGGTTTCTTCACCAAAAACCGCTAAAGTAAAATCAGTATGAGCTTCGGGGAGGAAAAAGAGTTTTCCCTGACCATGTCCTAAACCCACTCCAAACATTCCACCGGAATGAAAACTAATCATACTTTGTATGACCTGAAAACCTGTTTCCAAAGGATCTGACCAGGGATTCAACACAGCTTTAATCCTTGCCATACGATAAGGCGTAAAAATGACCATAAAGTACATACCTAAGCCCACTAAGGTCAAAGCCGCGCAAATATATCTCCATTTAAGACCTAAAACAAAAATAACACTTAAAGTTAGACAGAAAAATAAAAAAATAGTTCCAAAATCAGGTTGTAAAGCCAATACCAATATTGGCAAAGCAAACATGAAAACAGGAAACATCCAATACAAAAGAGGACGGGAATTAAAAAAACTCTGCTCTTTTAAAGCAATAAGATACATAAAAGCAAAAGGAGAACTAACTTTAAATAACTCCGCCGGTTGAAAACGAAATCCAAAAGGTAAATCCAACCATCTTTGAGCTCCACCAGCTGTTACTCCAATACCCGGTATAAGAGTGGCTATTAATAGTAGAACAGAAAGAACCCATAAACTAATACCAAAAAAACGAGCCCACTTCCAGGAAACAGTTGCTAAAAACAAAAGTATTAACAAACCGACAATAGAAAATATCACTTGTTTCTTAAAGAAAAAAAGCCCGTCATTATATTTTTCTATAGAAAAAATATAACTGGCACTGTATATTTGTACTAAACCTAACCCAGCTAATAACAAAACCAGCAATAAAACTTTTCTATTTATTATACTATAAAAAAAAGACAAAATAATCTCTGCTTGTTTTATTTTTTTATTCAAAAGCCTCAAAGGTATCTTCATCACCATAAGGATCATCTTCCGATTCTTCTTCTGTCTGATCAGGTGCTTTAGATACCTCTATGTTGTCAGGAGCATCTTCAAAATCTTCAAAATCCATATCTTCCTCATCTACAACCATAGTATCCGAGGAACCACCCTCTTCAAGTCCCACATCTTCCACTTCTTCAAAAGGATCGTACCCTTGTTGTGTGGAAAGCCCTTGAGTTAAAGAGACTACATAGTCCCCTACATGAATAGGGTTATTCATTTGGGTAATCAACCCTGTTGCAAAACGATCATCTGCATAAATAATTTTTATCTCTCCCACTTTAATATCATAACCATATTCCTGTTTTCTTGTAATTGCATTATTTGCCTTCACTTGATACATTTGACCAACAGACATTCCATTACCTATACCACGATTTAAGTAAACCAAAGAATAAGGGGAAGCAGTATTTTTCTCATACGATTGAAGCCCGGGAACACCAATAATTTGCGCTTCTGAATTTCCTACAAAATCTGTATTCTGATAATCAAACTGGATAAGATTTTTATTTAATACTAAAGCCCCTATAGAAATAGGATTCAAGGACCTGGTTACCTTAGCTTCATACAAATCAAAAGAATCCGGTACCCTTCCTACTATCTGAACTTCTCCTTGTACTTCTATTTGATACCCAAAAGGTCCTCTCACACCAAATAAGAAAGGGTATAACTTTCCCATATCTTTTACTATAGTTAATTTTTGTCCTGGATTTACCGGTTCTCTCATCTCCAAAATTATTCTCTGACCCACATGAAATAAAGAACCATATTCCTTTTTATCAGATACAATACCTTGACCGGAAAGCGGCTCCGAAGACATATAATAATGTAAAAAAGCAATTCTAGATGGAGTGATCTTTTTAAAGGCTATACTCATATCACTTAACTCTGATTCCTGGCTATAGGACAAATATAGAGGAGGTAAGCTATCAGGAATATTCTGCAGTACCGGCTGCAATTTCTTGGGAGGTATAGTAATTTTTTTTCCTTTTAGAAAATCCGGCAAAGGAGGTGGTGAGGAAGAGGGAGTTTTACTTACTTGAGTTGGACCACCCTGGATAACAGTTAAAGAAGGGGGAGTTCCTTCTGTGCCATATATAAAACCCAGATTATCATTGGGTTGAATTAAGTGCGGGTTCGTCAAAGATGGATTAACCGACCATAACTTCGGCCAATAACTAGAATCACCAAAAAGCACCTGACTAATATCCCATAAAGTATCTTTTGGTTGCACAACATAAGTATCTTTACCACCAACTACTCCACTCCAATCCGCCGCAGATACTTTTTTACTGTAATACTGAATATAAGTTTCATAAAGACTTCTTTCATATTCATCCGCAAATGAAGAAGTCTCCTCTTCTATCTCCTGAGCTTCATCATCTATACCCACACTAGCAGTATCTTCATCATTTATATCAGCACTTTCCTCATCAACTACGTCAGTACTTTCCTCATCATCTGTGTCTGTTTCCTTAGCTACCTCTACATCCTTATCTGTTTTTTCATCATTAGCCACTTTTTCATCTGTTTTTTCTTCATCAACCATTTCTTCATCTTCTTCATCCAACCACTCTATATCCTCATCATCTTCTGCAGCCAATGAATAAACAGGTGGAATAAAAAGACAAACAAAAACAGCAGCATAAAGCCAAAAGATTAAAAACCCTTTTTTGAAAATCCTTTTCAAAATAACAAACTCCATTTTTTACTGTTACTGAACATAAATTTATCTTTGTGATACCTCACACTCTACTTTACTTTTATACTATCAGTAACCAACTCCTACATCTTCTTATTTTTACATATAATATCCAAGGCTATAAGGTTCTGACTATCCATTCCATATTTATTTCAAAAAAACTTATAACCATTACTTGCCAATTTCTATCTTGATGGAGACTTAAAGCAAAAATCGAATTATAGGGGTCAAAGTAGTCTCCATTCTTGCTAGCAAAAAACCGGAAATGATTATCAGTTTAATTTTGATTATAATTATATTATGCGTCAACCCATTTTCTTTGCTCTCCGTGTTGAAGCCTGGAACTCAATTCTTACATGAATGGTGTTTACAAAAGGTCCATACAGAAGAAAATCAATGGACAGTAATATACTCTGCATTACTTTGCGGAGAAAAACTACCAGATGGAGAAATAAAAAAAACTTTTATTGCTCTGGGAATTATTCATCTGATGGTCATCTCTGGCGCTCATCTGATTTTTTTAGAAAAAGCCTGGAATTTACTCCCTCGTTTTCCTTTTAAAAACATCTGTTTAACAATTTTTCTTCTTATTTATTCAATGAGTGCAGGGCTCAAGCCTCCTGTTTTAAGGGCTTTGTTTTCCCTTCTACTGTCTAAAATAAACAAAGATTTTAAATTGTTTTGGAGTCCTTATCTGCGTGTTCACATAAGCGGTTTGTTATGCCTATGTTGTCAAAGCGCCTGGTTTCACTCTCTATCATTACAAATGAGTTGGATAGCTAGTATGGGAATGTCCAATCATCGATTTTCTAAACTAAAATCTTGTATATTAACGTTCATCCTCATATTTCCCATTGTGAGTCAGTGGGGAAGCACGCATCCTTTAAATATATTTGTCAATTGGATAATTACTCCTTTAGCATCCGGTATATTTCTCCCCCTGTCTCTACTAACTATTCCATTTCCTTTTATACGACCTATTACTGATAAACTTTGGGAATATCTTATGTATATATTGAATTTTTTAAAACCTTTTATAGAAAACAAAGGAATAGAACTACAATGGTCACTAAGCTCTTTTCAAATATGGATCTATATTTGTCTTATTTTTATTTTACTTCATCTGTGTTTTGTTTATTCCATACGAAGAAGATGTGAAATAACTATTTTATAATCCGAACTTGATCCGAAATCCAGAGGATGCTTGTTGCTTTTACTGGATTCTGAATCAAGTTCAGAATAGTGGAAGCCATCAAAATGGCTTCC
>JANQSX010000210.1 GCA_028279085.1 Bdellovibrionales bacterium | reverse complement strand
CTGTAAACAAAAAAGCCTCCGATATTTTAGAGTTTATCTGTTCAGATTATTCTCAACTGGCTTTCAGTAGTTGTAATTCCAGATTTAAGTCATTAGCCGTGATCTGCACAGTTGTTCCAGATTTTAATTTTCCGGAAATAATTTGACTAGATAAAGGATTCAGCAGTTCTCTTTGAATAGCTCTTTTTAAGGGGCGAGCGCCATATTCAGGGTGAAAACCTTTGTGGGCTAGATAATCTATAGCTTTTTTATCTAATTGTAATTGAATATTTTTTTCCTTCAATCGCTCTTCCACATTTTTAATTTGTATCTTTACGATTTCGGCAATATGTTTTTGTTCCAGATTATTAAAAGACACCACTTCATCGATACGGTTTAAAAATTCCGGTTTAAAATGTTTTTGTAAAGCTTTCATGATCTGTTCCTGTTTTTTACTTGATCTTAATTTATTGTCAACAGAAACACCTATATTGGAAGTCATGATTAATATTGTATTTTTGAAATTAATGACCCGACCGTGAGAGTCTGTTAAATGTCCATCATCTAATACCTGAAGTAGGATATTAAATACTTCCGGATGAGCTTTTTCAATTTCATCAAATAAAATGACACAATAAGGTTGACGGCGAACGGCCTCCGTAAGTTGTCCACCTTCATCATGTCCTACATATCCGGGGGGGGCTCCAATTAAACGAGATACCTGATGCTTTTCTCCGTATTCACTCATATCAATGCGAACTAAAGCGTCTCTGCTATCAAATAAAAATTCAGCTAAGATTTTGGCTGTTTCTGTCTTGCCTACTCCTGTAGAACCTAAAAATATGAAACTGCCAATCGGTCGGCGGGGATCAGCAATACCTGCTCGTGAACGGCGAATAGCTTCCGATACCAGTTTTATAGCTTGATCCTGTCCAACCACATAAGCACTCAGTTCTTTTTCCATATTTAGTAATTTATGTGATTCTGATTCTATCATTTTACTTACAGGGATACCGGTCCAGCGAGAAACGACGGCGGCTACTTCTTCTGGTCCTACCTCCTCATTGAGTAAATTATCGGCTTCTCTTTGGCCTATGTGCTTACTGTATTGTTGAAGTTTTTTTTCTAATTCGGGAAGAGCACCATATTTCAGTTCCGCCACTTTATCCAACCGGGCTTCCCTTTCCGCTCTTTCCAAGTCTCTTTTCGTTTTTTCAATCTGTTGTTTTATTTGTTTGAGTGTGGATATTTTCTCTTTTTCCTTGTCCCAACGGGATTTTAATCCTGAATATTCCTTATTGAGTTTTATCAATTCTGTTTCAATAGTTTTTAAACGGTTTTTTGTTGCTTCTTCTTTCTCTTTTTTTAAAGCTTTTTGTTCTACTTGTAGGTGGGTGATCTGGCGACGGATTTCATCAATTTCTGTCGGCACACTATTAATTTCAATATTCAGCCGGCTAGCGGCTTCATCAATGAGGTCAATAGCTTTATCCGGTAGAAAACGATTACTGATATACCGATGTGACAATTTTACGGCGGATACTAAGGCGGAATCTTTAATTCGCACTCCATGATACACTTCATATTTTTCTTTCAAGCCTCTTAAAATAGTAATGGCGGAAGTGATATCCGGTTCCTTTACCAGTACTACCTGAAAGCGTCTTTCAAGGGCTTTGTCCTTTTCAATAAAATTTCTGTATTCATCTAAAGTAGTGGCACCAATAGCTCTTAGTTCCCCTCGTGCTAAAGCGGGCTTTAAAATTTGTCCGGCATCCATGGCTCCATCTGTTTTTCCTGCTCCTATAAGATTATGAAGTTCATCAATAAAAAGAATGGTTTCTCCATTACTATTACTTACTTCTTTAATGATAGCTTTCAGACGGGCTTCAAATGCTCCTCGAAAATGACTGCCGGCTATTATGCTAGCCAGATCTAATGCGATAATTTTCTTATTCCAAAGTACTTGTGGTACATCTTGTTTCAGAATTCTAAGTGCCAACCCTTCTACGATGGCTGTTTTTCCCACTCCTGGTTCTCCAATCAAAACCGGATTATTTTTTGTTCTTCGGGCCAGCACTTCAATAAGCCGACGAATTTCTATGTCTCGACCAATAACCGGATCCAACCGGCCTTCTTCCGCTAAAGCGGTTAGATCGCGGCTAAATTGAGCCAAAATAGATGTTTTTTCCTTTGAGTTTTTCGTTTCCATATATATAAAATGGGTTTAAAAAGGATTTTGTCAATTTTGATAAATTAAAGTTTGTTTCTCCATTGACAGCCTCCCAAAGATTCCACAAAAATAATGAAAAACAAGTAATAAATTGTAAATTGAAAGTGTCCTAAATATAAAACTTGCCAAAAAAGAAAAATTGCTGCATTTAAAAACTTAATTTATTTTTGAAGGAGATTTAATATGGCTAAAAAGAGAAAATTAATTAAGAAAAAGGCGGCCGTGAAGAAGAAGAGTCGGCTTAAGAAGTCTGTTAAGAAAAAGGCGGCTGTGAAGAAGAAGAGTCGGCCTAAGAAGTCTGTTAAGAAAAAGGCGGCTGTGAAGAAGAAGAGCCGGCCTAAGAAGTCTGTTAAGAAAAAGGCGGCTGTGAAGAAGAAGAGTCGGCCTAAGAAGTCTGTTCAAGAACTAAAGAATAAGGAGCCTGTTTTTGAGTTACCAACAAAAGAAATAAAAAGTATTACTGAACAAAAAGAAGATACAACTATTTCCAGTTCTAAAAGTTCCCAACCTGATTTTGAACCACTAGAAGAAAAAGTTTTTTCTGCTTTTCATGAAGAAGAAGATCAAGATGATTTTATAGATGATGACGATGATGCTCTTGAAGAAGAAAACTTTGATGATCCTGAAACAACTGTTTTTGAAGAAGATCCTTTTGGTGAAATAGAAGAAGAAGATCAGGCTTTTAGTGATCCTTCTATTGATTTATTTGATGATGAAGAACAACTAAGTGATGATGATGATGATTATATGTAGTGGTACAATCGTCTAAAACAGTTGTTTTTTTTGAAATGAAATAAACACCAAAAATAAACATCAAAAACAAAATTTTCTATTTTTACTTATAAGATACAGGGTGCCGGATAATTTATATAAATTACTAAAATAACTAAAAGTTTTGAATATTATAATCAGATGATGAAAATCAATAATTCCAGTTTTCTCTTAAAATTAACATTTTTCTCAAAAAATCCTAATTTTTACTTAAATAATTAAAATTACTGTGATTTTTAGTAAAACCTTTTTTTGAATGAAAAAAGGGAAACAGTGCGAAATAAAAACTTTGCATTTTCAAAAAATTATGCTTAACTATGAGGCAAATAAACACCTAAGGAGGATATAAAATGAAGAAGTTTATAATTATGAGTTTAGCTCTTTTTGCATTAGCTCTTACCGTTGGCTGTAAAGATAAAAAAGAGACTGAAGCCGATTGTAAAGACGATCAAGAGTGGAACGCGGAAGAAGAAAAATGTGAGGCTAAATCAGAAGAAACAGCAATGACTAAAGAAGCTTGTGAGGCGGAAGGTCGTGTTTGGGATGAAGAAGCAAGTAAGTGTAATGAAGCAGAAGCGGAAGACACGGTACATACTATAGCTAATATGCTTGCAGCAAGTTTGACAGTAGCGTCTGGTGAATTGTCTGTGGCACTGGCAAACGGAGAATGTGCTAATGTAAAAGCATCTCAATTTGCCGCTCTGAAACTTTCTGGAGCTCACGAATGTGATAATGGTGATAAAAAGGAAGATGGTACAGATAATGCAGAGAACGATTGCTCTGAAGGAAAAGCGGCTGGTAACTATGATGTAAAAGAAGTGGTAGCAGCCGATGATAGTGCAACCCCTCCTGTTGTAGCTAAAAATGGATTGGCAGCAGCAGAAGCGGCAGCTCAGAACTGTAAAGAACTGGCGGCGGCAGCAGAGTAATAATTTTAGTGTAAATTATAAGTTTTTAATTCCAAAGAGCCTCTTTTAATAAAAGGGGCTCTTTTTTTTTTACTTAAATAATATTCGTTGTAAATAGCTGCTATAAAAAAAGATAATCGGCTTTTTAAAAAAATCTAAAATCGATTTAATAAAAAAAGCATTACAAATCTATTAAAGAGCTTGTATCTATTCCTGATGAGTAACCGGTACAACTACTTATATTTGGATTTATAAAATTCCCCATCGTTAACTGTTTACTATTTATAGTTATGCCTTCAGTGTCAGTTAATTTTTGAGTGAGTGGATCGGTTCCAAGGACTAAATCTTGACACTTACTAATATAAGTAGTTGATGTAATACATTTATTTTTTAAAGCCATTATATCTAACTGAAAGCTGGCTGTATTAAACGATTGTTTAGCTTTCGTGGATAGCATAAAACCCATTCCCCATATATTGTTTAGCTCATGTAATTCAGGAAACTCCTGTATCACCGCCACTTTTCCAGTAAAGCTATAAGGAGACTGCTTTGTAGGGTCTGCTTCATGATCAATGTGTAACACATAGATACGGGGTATATAGTTTGAGGAGCATGTGTTTTTATCTGATCCATCTGTACAACACTGTATTTCTTGTGCACCTGTACTACTTGGAAAATAGTAAGGTTTATGATCCAAAATTTTTAAAATATAAAAAGCTGATTTTTTTAAAGCATCCGGGCTAAATGTACTTATAGCTTGATTATTTTTTTTGTAAGCGGAATCAGTGTCATTCTCTATACATCTGGAAGCAAAAATATATCCAGATATAAATTCTGCTCCGGTTGAACGAAATGTACTAGAATCAAAATTCAGTTTAACTATAGTATGGCTATCTTGATAAACTTTATAATGTGTAGGTTGATTACTGGTATCGAATTGTACATCTAATTGTTCTTTAAATTCTTCTATTTCTTCCGGAGTAGTGAGGTGGGAAGGAATAGTAGGGTATGTAATTAACGGAGAGATCTCTGTATCTTTGAAACTATCTTCTCCATTAATATTAGATATTGTGAGTCCTAATAATGGAGTTCCTGTATTAGTGGAGTTTATTTTCTTGTACTCTCTGGAATGAACTCCGCCGCTTTCGGAGACTTCTGTTTTGTAACTTAAAGCTTGATTTAAATTAATGTTTTTAAAAGCATTGTTACTCATACACATTTTCTGTGTGATTAATTTGTTGATTTGAATAGAATCAAAAAAATTTTCCTGACTTTTAGTAAAAGAATGTCCCACAATTAACATACTTTGTACTAAAATAGCAAAAAACCCCATGGCGCCAATAGAGATTAGTATTTCTATCATAGACAATCCCTTGTTGTTCAGCGACGTTTTTATATAGTTATGATGTTTTAAAAGCATACTTAAACTATACTCCATCTTTGTAGAAAATAGAATTTTTACATATTAATACTCACAGTATATCTCATATTGAAACAATTAGGTTTTTCATGTTATGAATAAAATTAAAATTTTTAAAAAGTATGCAAACTTATCTTCAATTACTACAAAAAGTCCTGGAAAATGGCATAGTACGCCAGGATCGCACTGGCACGGGTACTAAGAGTATTTTTGGTCATCAAATGTTTTTTGATTTGAGGAAAGGGTTTCCTCTCATTACAACTAAAAAAGTGCATTTAAGATCCATTATTTATGAATTGTTATGGTTTTTAAAAGGAGATACAAATATCCGTTATTTGAAGGATCATAATGTTCGTATTTGGGATGAATGGGCCGATGAACAAGGGAATTTGGGCAGGATTTATGGAGCGCAGTGGAGGTCCTGGCAAAAACCCAATGGTGAAACTTTAGATCAAATATCTACTCTTATTGAAAATCTTAAAAAAAATCCTTATTCTAGAAGACATCTAGTGGTAGCCTTTAATCCAGGAGAGCTAGAGCAAATGGCTTTACCTCCCTGTCATGCTTTTTTTCAATTTTATGTAGCTGATAATTGTTTATCCTGTCAGCTTTATCAAAGAAGTGCTGATTTGTTTCTGGGAGTGCCTTTTAATATTGCTAGTTACTCTCTTCTAACAATGATGGTGGCCCAAGTTTGTAATTTAAAACCAGGATTTTTTGTTCATACTTTTGGAGATGTGCATCTTTACTTAAACCATATTGAACAGGCTAAAGAGCAACTTCAACGACAACCAAAAAATCTGCCCTGTATGGAAATTCAACCAGTTGACAGCCTATTTGACTATAAATATAAACACTTTAAATTGATAAATTATGATCCTCATCCTGTAATTAAAGCGGAGATTGCCGTCTAAACTATTTACATGAGGAAAGAAAAAAAGTGAAATAAGAAGTTGAAAATAGGTAGAGAATCCACCTTAAGTCAATAAAGAGTTTTATCATGAGTCTTGTTTATTCTCATATTTGTGCAGCCGCCGAAAATAATATAATTGGATTACAAGGGGAGCTGCCTTGGGACATTCCGGAAGATCTAAAATATTTTAAAGAAAAGACTCTAGGGAAAGCTCTTATTATGGGGAGAAAAACTTTTGAATCTTTAGGCCAAGCTCTTCCTAAACGGCTCAATATTGTTATTAGCCGAAACAAAAATTTTGCTGTTCCAAAAAATGTTCTACTTTGCTCTTCTTTGGATTCCGCCTATCAGCTTTGTGAAGAAAACAGTATGGGAATTTATGATCCGGAAATTTTCATTATTGGTGGGGGTGAAATCTATCGGCAATCTTTATCTAAAGTAACATTTATTTACCTTACTCGTATCCATAGAAGTTATGAAGGAGATGCCTGCTATCCGGAAATTCCTATGGATCAGTTTCAGGAAATTGATAGAAAAGATCGTGATGGTAACCCTTCTTATTCATTTCTTACTTATAAGAGAAAGAATCTTTTGTGATTTTTATATTAAAAATCAGGAAATATTGTATTCTCTTAGGCAGTCATTAAGAGAGGTTTTCCTATTAGTTTTGATGGAGCGTTCGCCAATAATAAGAGCACAGGGAACATTAAATTCTCCGGCTGGAAATTTTTTCACTGTGCTACCGGAAATAACTACGGCATTTTCAGGCACTTCTCCTCTATAAACGGGAGCTTTGCTTTTGGTGACATCAATAATTCTTGTACTGGATGTGATGAGAGTACCCGCTCCAATAACTGCTCCTTTTCGAATAACCGCCCCCTCTACAATGATAGATCGGCTGCCGACGAAAACATGATCCTCAATTACAACAGGGCGGGCTTGTAAAGGTTCTAATACTCCTCCTAGTCCTACTCCCCCGGAAAGATGCACGTTTTTTCCCACTTGAGCACAAGAACCTACAGTGGCCCAGGTGTCCACCAATGTTCCTTCATCTACATAAGCACCAATATTCACATAAGAGGGCATAAGAATCGTATTTGTAGCAATGTAGGCTCCTTTTCGGACAAGAGCATGAGGGACCACACGTACTCCTTCATTACCAGTCCATTTGCGAAGGGGTATCTTATCATAAAAAGAAAGATCACCGGCTGATATAATACTCATTTTCTTTAAACGAAAGTAAATAAGAATGGCTTTTTTAATCCATTCATGAGTAATCCATTGGTCTCCTTTTTTTTCGCATACTCTTAGTTGGCCTGTGCTTAAATTTTCTATTATCTGTTCTACATCTGTGGAAATGGTATGCAGTTGCTCCTGATTATTAATATTTTCAAAAGCTGTATTTATTTTTTTTTCTGTTTTATTCATTTTATTTGTCTTTGTGAGAATTTATCCTATTAATTCATTTTTCAATAACTAATAGATAATGCTTTTTTAAATATTAATAGTCAAATAAATTATCTTTACATAGAAGAAGGTATTAAGTATTCAAATACAAGTATATGATATTTTTATATTGTTTTCATCTCCCCATATTTGGTGGCATTGTTCTGCAAACTTTATATTTTTGCCATTGATAAAAATATTTGTAGTGGGTTCTTTTTTTGGGTTCCGGACTTCGCCGGAATGACGAGAGTGATCAGAATAATATTTTTTTTTGGTTTCAGCAAGTTTTTTTCTTTCCCATAGTTTTTTAACTAGGAAATTTATCGGGCCTATGGCTTTTTTATTTTCTCCCATATACTCTTGTATAGCTGACTTTACATATAAGTAATGTGTGCAACCTAGAATAACAGTATCCACCCCTTTTTTCATGAGAGGATCCAGGTATTTTTGTAAGAGTGGGAGTATTTTTTTATTTTGTATTTTTATTTGATTCTTATAAGTTTGATTGGCTTTTGTATATTCTTTATCAAGCATCCAGGCTCCTTGTTCTATACAAGGGGCTAATAGGGGGCAAGCTTGTTGATAAATCTGTAGATTAAGGTTTAGTTTTTTTGCTCTTTTTAAAAATATTTTGGATTTTACTGTTGCTCTTGTAGCTAAAAGACCTATTTTTTTATTTACAGAACTCCTACTTGCTTGTTTTAAAGAGGCTTCAATGACCCCTTTTACAGGAATGGGGTAAGAGTTTTTTGATTTCAAAGTGACAGAAGCTGTATTGCAGGCGATTACGATCTGCTCTGATTTTTGAGCCATTAAAAATTCTATATTTTTTTTAACTAAGTTGTTTATAGCAGAAACATTTTTTTCTCCATAAGGAAAATTGGCCCTATCCGCTAGATACACAAAAGACTCTTTTGGCATTCTTTTTTTTAATGCTTTCAAAAGAACTATTCCACCTATACCGGAGTCAAAAATACCAATCACTTATGATTCCTTAATGACGGTATATTTGTTGTTCTTTTGTAGTATACATAAAATAGAGAACAGAATAGGAATAAGTGAGAAGTATACAAGTAATGTAGAGACAAAATATAAGAACCGGGTAAATAATCCATAAAGAGTTTGTTTGTTGAAAAACTAACTTAACAGCCCATTTTGAAATAAAGGCAATGCACATGGGTATAATAAAAATTAGAAGAAAAATCCACCAACCTAAATCTTTTGATAGCTTCTTAGAATGTTTTAGTGCATTGATTTTTCCTTCTTTGTAGTCTTGGTTAAAAAAGACAACAAAACTAAAGAAAGTATAATGAATACTTTTAATAATACCGGGAATAATAAAAAGAAATAGAGCTGCTATAGTAATGATAGAGACTTTTAATCCTTCTACCAACCAAGGCCAGCTAACATCTTTTGTAAATTTCCAAAATGTTAGTTTTTGAGAATTAGGATGAGTTTTATTAAAAAGAAATATACTGATCATGAATATAATGACGACAGAAAAAGAAAAATCCATGGTCATTTTAAATACGGCAACAATGAAATTCTCCGGACCAAGCATTTTAATATACCAAACCCATAGAGGCACAAACAGACATATTACCAATAGCAGAGAGAAACTGATATATGATACTAATTCTGTAAAATGCTTATTAGTATTTAAGGCAGCCTTTTTTACAATTTGAAGGGGGGCAATCAAGTTACTTGCAAGTGTAATATCCGAATTCATAGTGTGTCAAAGTGTAGTACATAAAGAGATTTAAAACAAGAAAGTAGCTGGTTTTTCCATTGGTTTATTTTTTTCATAAACTCATTTTTTTCCATTTAAAAATAGAGTTAAATAAAAAAATATTGACTTATTTTTGGTAAGAAAACAGTGTGTGTTTATAGGCCCGAGTGGCGGAATTGGTAGACGCACAGGACTTAAAATCCTGGGGTTTGTAACAAACCGTGTCAGTTCAAGTCTGACCTCGGGCATATTTTTTATGTGAATAGGGGAAACAGCCGACGCGCTAAATTCAAGGGTCTAAGAAGATAAACTCATGGAGGTTCAAATCCTCTCACCTTCATTGTCTATTTTAAGTGAATAATTTGTTTGGTGTGTATTAAATATTTTTCCAGATGATGGTATTTGGGAGAGAGTTTTAATTTATTGCTATCCGGAACTATTAAAATAGTTTTTTGGTCACAAAGCTGACTAAAAAAAGACAACATATCTTCAGAACTTTTATTGAATAATTGTTTCAAGGTGTCTGTTCTTAATATAATAAATATATATTGATCGGTCGCTTTGCGAATAAACTTTTTTAGTTCATATAATTTCATAAAATTGGATATTAAAATGTATTGATGCTTGGTTGTGTTTGAGGTGAGTAAATATTTTTTTAAATAATAAGGAATGGTATTGGTTTTCATATATTGAATAGGGATGTTCATAATAGATATAGGAGTTGTTTTTATTTTTTTGATCTTTTTTATATAAGATAGAGTTTGTTTTCGTATGTGAGAGTCTAATTTTTTATTTGAGTGTTGTTGAATGATTATATTTTTCTCATATAAGGCATCGGCTGGTAGGATATTCCCCCCTTTCTTACTGTGAAAAAGAAGAGCTTCTGTTGATTGTTGGCGGATCAATTCCAAATTTAATTCATGATGATTTAGTTTTTTGAAAATTTTTCCTGAACAACGGAGTACATCAATATCAACCCGGCTGGATTCAAAGTTGTTAAAAAGAGATTTTATAATATTTTTATGATCTTTTTTCGTATAAAAAGCGGAGTGAATAAGATTGACTCCTAATACACCCAACATTTCATATTGTTGTAAGCGAGTTTTGTCTAATAAATTAATATGTAAAATCATTTCATTATAGGGTGTATTGTAGTCACTTTGAAAACGGATACCCATCCATCCGTGATGATAGGATGTATTTAATTTATTGGCTGTGCTGACTGCTACTGTGTTCGCAAAAGCAAAAAATTTTGTATTATGTCCTCTTTTTTTCTTCAGTCTTTTCTGAAGAAGTTTGTATTCATGGTCCAACATTTTAAAAAGCCGACTTTCTGATACATATCGACCTACTCTTCCATATATTTGATCACTAAAAGTCATATCGTAAGCTGACATACTTTTGGCTACTGTTTTTGAAGCTTGTCCGGCTTTGAAGAAATGATTCACTACTTCTTGTCCGGCGCCAATTTCAGCAAAAGTGCCATAAATAGAGGGAGTGCTATTTATCTTTCGTGCTTTTTCCAGGGCTATTTTTTCAATATAAGGCATGGATGTATGGTAGCAGATATGAAAAACTATTGAAATATTTTTCTTTCGTTTATCAGTTCAAGAGTTCTTTTGGATACAGTGTAAGCAATAGGCACTCCTGTAGGTACCTCTACAGTTTTAATATTTTCATCACTGAGGTTTTCTATATGTTTAATAAGGGATCTTAAACTGTTTCCATGTGCAACCACTAAGACTGTTTTACCTTCTTGAAGACAAGGAGTAATGTTTTTTATCCAAAAAGGAAGGACTCTTTCTTTTGTTTGTTGTAAAGACTCTCCATTTGGGATTTGTGTTATGTTTTTATAGCGGCGATCTTTTTTTTGATTAGGAGTGTTTAAAGCGGGTGGTGGTGTATGATAATCTCTTCTCCAGATTTGCACTTGCTCTTCCCCGTACTGTTTAATGGTTTCTTCTTTGTTAAGGCCGGTTAAGCAGCCATAATGTCTTTCATTCAAACGCCATGATTTTGTGACGGGAATCCACATTTGATCGGTTTTATCTAAAATAATCCATAAAGTACGAATAGCTCTTTTTAAAAAAGAGGTAAAAGCTATATCAAGATAGCAATGATTTTTTTTTAATAGTTCAGCGGCTTTTTTGGCTTCCTTTTCACCTTGGAGACTCAAATCAATATCTGTCCATCCAGTAAATCGGTTTTCCTGGTTCCATTGGCTTTGCCCGTGTCGTATTAAAATTAAATTATAAGTGGACATAATAGTAGGGGAAAAATATCAATAAATAATTTGTAAATCAATATTTGCTTGGAAAAAACTCTTAAAAAGAACCAAAAGATAAATGGGGCACAATAGAAAGTTCATCTTTTTTTGGATTAATTTTAAAAGCTAAATAGCCTGATACCGGTCCCAAAGGGGTTTTATATCTAAGTCCAAAGCCGACAGAATGCCTATAAGGCTGTTTAAAGTTTCTGCCTGAGATAAGCACAGCTCCTCCATCATAAAATAAAGTTCCTGTAAAATGGTTATCAATAGAAAAACGCATTTCTGTTTTTACCAGGAAATAGAAAGAAGAACGACTAAAAATGAGTTCATTCGCATTATCAATGGGAAATTCATTTTTATCAGGTACTCTTTCACCTTGAATTAAGCCGTCAAAACCTCTTATTGAATTCACTCCTCCTAAAATAAAAGCTCTGCTCACAGGAAACCCTCCGGTTTTGAGGTTATTCATATTTGCAATGAACCCCCCTTGAATACTATTGGCCCAGGTCCATCTTTTAAAAACAGGACGAAAATCAAAGTGTTTAACCTCCATTTTTATAAATTTAATTTCTTCGGAGGAGGTAATAATATAAAAAGGCCCGGAGTATTCAATAGACATTTGTGACAGAAAGCCATTGGAAGTGGATACGATATTATCTCGTTTATCAATATTGAGTGAGACACTGGTGGTGGCGATATTTAAGGTGTTACTATCACATGAAGTGAGGTGGGGGTTAAAAACTTTATTACTTGTTAAGCAGGTTTTCGTTTTTTTGAATTCTGTTCTTCCCTCCCAACTGATCGGGGTCCATGTTAAATTAATGAAATGATTAATAACTCTATTTAATTGGAAATTAATTTTTGTAGAGTTTACGATATCTGATATATTATTTTTTCGATTGTATGAAAAGATTTGATCAGAATTAGATAAATTGATTTGTCCGTTGAATCGGGTGCTTAACAAAAACGGTTCAGTGTAACTAATAGAAGCTTGATGTTCCAGATATTCGGGTTCTGAAGTACTGAGTTGTGTGTATTTTGCAATATTGGATTGTAGTTTTAAATGAGAAAAGAGATGCCTGCCTGTTCCCCTAATGTTTTTGTTTGAGAATTCAGCAAAACCCCTGGCAGTCAGTGTTCTTTGTGTATTAAACCCTATAGCAAAACGCAAGGATCTAGGTTTTCTTTCTTCTATTTGAATAATAAGTGTTCTCTCCGCTTTTGTTTTATTATTATTATTAGTGAGTATATTGATTGTGGAGAAGATTCC
>JANQSX010000200.1 GCA_028279085.1 Bdellovibrionales bacterium | reverse complement strand
ACTCACTCGCCCCAAAATATCCGACTCAAATACAAGATTTTGATCTTCACCACCCGTTAAAGTCAATGCGTTACTAACATTCAGCTCTTCTGAAAGACGACTTTCAATAACATTAATCTGACCGGCTAATACATTTCCCGCCAAGCCGGGTTTTTTAGCTTTAACTTCCACATCCACAAAAAGACCATCTAACTTTACTTCCCGCACAGTTTCAAAATATTCAGGCATTTGAGGATCACTAGTACGCAGTAAAGTCCCTTTAGGAATAAGGACAACGGATTCCACACTGGCACGAGAAAAAGTGACCGTTCCTTTTGCTTTTTTTATTTGCGCAGGCCATGTGCGACTATCCTGAGAACGATCTCGATGATCACCCATTACAAAATAGTAAGAAGGTGGCACACGGTAGGGACCAAAGATTAAATACCCTTTTTTTTTCTTTTTTAACAAAATACTGTAATGAACACCAAACAGATCCTCTTCCCAATGAACATAGTGGCTTTTATCTTCTGTCATTCCATTATCTGAAAAATCAGTGTCTTGCACCCAAGAGAAGTCTTTTTTTCTGATGGTCGGAATCTGTTTTATAACTTTTTGCTCATTCACATACAGATTACCATTTTCAAAAAACACCCGATCTCCCGGTAAGCCAATGACCCGACGAATAGAAAGAGATTCAGGATTAAAAGGAGAACGAAAAATGATAACATCTCCTCTTTTCGGTTGAGACCATTTTGAGATGTAGTGAGAAAAAAACGGAGCTTGTAAACCATAAGACATCTTATTCACAATAACATGATCATTAACAAATAAAGTGGGCATCATCCCATGAAGAGGTATGACATATACTTCCAGAACACTCCACCTTAATACCAAGGCCAGTAAAACCACCCAGAGAAAAATAAAAATACTACTTAAAAAAGTTTTTACCTGTTTAATCATCTGTCTTTAATACAGCCATAAAAGCGGACTGAGGCACATCCACTTTTCCAACCGCTTTCATACGCTTTTTTCCTTTTTTCTGTTTTTCCAATAACTTTCTTTTCCTTGTTATATCTCCTCCATAACATTTAGCTGTTACATCTTTTCTTAAAGCACTAAGAGTTTCTCTAGCAATAATTTTAGATCCTATAGCTGCTTGAATGACTACTTGATATTGTTGCCGATGAATCAATTCTTTTAGTTTTTGTGTTAAAGAACGTCCTTTTTTCTGAGCTTTTGAATGATGTAAAATGACGGAGAGTGCATCCACTTTTTGCCCATTTAACAAAATATCCAATTTCACTAATCGAGAAGGAGCAAAACCCATCCATTCATATTCCATAGAAGCGTAACCTCGTGAAACTGATTTTAAGCGATCATGAAAATCCATCACAATTTCACTCATAGGAAGGCGGTATTCTATAATCATTCTATTTCCGGAACTATATTCCATGCGAATTTGCTCCCCCCTCTTATCTTCACATAGCTTCAATACCCCTCCCACATATTCACTGGGTGTATGAATAGACACACGAACAAAAGGCTCTTCAATTTGTTCAATCTCTGAAGGATCAGGTAAAACGGAAGGATTATCCAATGTTTTCACTTCCCCTTTTTTAGTAAAAACCTTATAGACGACCGAAGGAGCCGTTACAATAAGCTGTAAATTAAACTCTCTTTCCAGTCTTTCCTGTATAATTTCCAAATGTAATAGCCCCAAAAAACCACAACGAAAACCGAAACCTAAAGCGGGAGAATTTTCTGTCTCAAATACTAGGGAAGAATCATTTAAAGCTAATTTTTCCAAAGCGGTTTTCAGTTGAACAAAATCATTGGAATCAGAAGGAAATAAACCTGAAAATACCATAGGTTTTAATTTTTTAAATCCTTCTAAAGGAAAGGAAGCGGGAGATTCCGTATGAGTTAAAGTATCACCTACAATGACATCTTTTATTCCTTTAATTCCCGTAATAACAAAGCCCACTTCACCAGTCTTTAATTCTTTTAGGTTACAAGGAAAGGGTGTAAACACTCCTAATTTCAAAACCGTGCTTTTTTTTCCTCCTTGCATAAAAGAAACTTCATCCCCTACTGTTAGTTTCCCTTCCATGATACGACAT
>JANQSX010000198.1 GCA_028279085.1 Bdellovibrionales bacterium | reverse complement strand
TCAGAAATAAATTTCACTACTGCTAGATCATGAGAAATAAAAATATAAGTGAGATCTAATTCTTCTTGCAGATCCAATAATAAATTAATGATCTGTGATTGGATGGAAACATCCAAAGCGGAAACAGATTCATCACATATAATAAACTCCGGTTGCACGGCTAGAGCACGAGCAATACAAACTCTCTGCCTTTGACCTCCGGAGAATTCATGAGGATAACGATGAAACATATCTCCTGTTAAACCCACTCTTTCCAGCAGTTGTTCAGTTTTTTTTATTCTTTCTTTTTTGTCTGTACCTAGATTGTGAATTATCATCGGTTCCATAATAGCGGAACCAATGGTCATACGAGGATTAAGAGAAGCGTAAGGGTCTTGAAAAATCACTTGCATTTTTTTTCTTAGGGGTTTCATTTCCTTTCTGGATAGATTCATTATATTTTGTCCTTGATAAATAATTTCTCCGTCTGTGATGGAAAGTAAACGCAAGATCACTCTTCCTAAAGTGGTTTTTCCGCAACCGGACTCTCCCACTAATCCTAAGGTTTCTCCTTTTTTAATGGTAAAAGAAATATCATCCACCGCTTTTACCCATGACTGGACTGTTCCAAATAAGTTTTTTTTAAGAGGAAAATATTTTTTGAGGTTTTTAACTTCCAGTAATATTTCCTTTGAGTTTAAGTTTTTAATTTTTTTTTGACCCCATTTTTCTTTTGGCTCTAAAGCCACTCCCTGTTCATCCATGAAGTCACTCATAACCGGAAGTCGGTGGGTGTCTTTATCGAGAGTGGGTCGGCAAGCCATCAGTCCTTTTGTATAAGGGTGAGAGGGGTTTTTAAAGATTTCCAAAGTGGAATTTTTTTCCACGATATGACCTTTATACATAACCAACACTTCATCAGCTATTTCAGCAATGAGTCCCAAATTATGTGTAATAAATAAAACACTCATGGAATATTTTTCCTGAAGATTTTTTAATAATTCCATAATTTGTTTTTGAATAGTGACATCCAAAGCGGTGGTGGGTTCATCGGCGATAAGCAAATCAGGATTACAGGCAATAGCCATGGCAATCATTACTCTTTGCCTTTGTCCACCACTGAGTTGATGAGGGTAAGATTTAACCCTTTCAGCAGGGTTATCCACTTCTACCTGATTTAATAGTTCAATGGATTTTTCTAAAGCCTCTTTTTTATTCATACCCCTGTGTAAAATTAAGGCTTCCGCGATTTGATTTCCTACAGTAAATACAGGGTTTAAGCTAGACATAGGCTCTTGAAAGATCATGGATATGCGATTACCGCGGATTTTCCGGACACGATTTTCCGGCCACTTTAAAATATCTTCTTTATCTAGAAAAATTTCACCGCCGGAAATTCGACCGGGAGGTTCAGGAATAAGCCGCATAATAGAAAGAGCTGTCACACTTTTACCAGAACCGGATTCTCCCACCAGTCCCACTGTTTTTCCTTTAGGAATATTAAAAGAAACATTTTGTACAGCTTTTACTATTTTTTCCTCTGTTTGAAATTCAACAGATAGGTTTTTCACTTCAATTAAAGAGGACATTAAATTTAGCCTTTCAAAAAGTTGAAAAAATAGTATATTAAAATGGATATAAACACAATCCAGCATAAAATCCAATATTTCTTAAACTATAACAAGCTCTGTCTGAATCAGAGCTTGTAGGACTCAATATCTTATGTAAAAAAGGAAGAGGATGAGAACAAAAGAAACAGCTAAAAGTCTTTACTTGAAACAGGTTTTTTCCAAAGAGGATGATATTCTGCGGAGTATTCGTAATCATTCTGAAAAAGAAAATGTCAGCTATATGCAGATCTCCGCTTATGAAGGTGGAATTGTGCATTTTTTATCCAAGGCCCTTCAGGTAAAGAAAGTGGTGGAAATAGGCACTCTTTATGGTTACTCCAGCTTAATGATTGCCCGTGCCCTTCCTGAAGATGGACAACTTTTTACATTAGATATAGAGCAAAAAAGCCAGGAAAAAGCCAAAGCCTTAATGCAAGAGGATCCTTCTGCCGCCAAAATTCACTTCCTTCCTGGATCAGCTCTGGAAAGCTTGGAAAAACTAAAAGCCGAAGCGCCATTTGATATGATCTTTATCGATGCGGATAAGGGAGCTTACCTGGATTATTTACACTGGAGTAACAAATATTTAAAATCGGGTGGGCTTTTGGTTGCGGACAATACTTTTCTTTTTGGTGCGGTGTATGGAGAACCGGAAAAGGAGCCATCAGAGAAAGCTTTGAGTGTGATGAAACAATTTAACAAAGAAGTAGCCACTTCCGGCTTATATAACTCCACTTTGATTCCTACAGCGGAAGGTCTTACGGTCGGTATTAAGAAATGACTGTAACTGATAACGCAAATGTAAAAGGAACATACCACCCATCAGATAATAAAAAACATAATGTATTAATTGTCTTGATTCATCATTTAGGAGGAGTGCCTGAGCAATTCAAATACCATGTGGAATTTCTTAACCAAAATGGTTTTGATGTTTATACATATCCCTTTTTTTTAAGTGGAAAAGAGCATTGGAAAGATTTTTTTCCAATGATGAAAAAAAACAAAACGGGAATTGTGGAAACATGGACAGAAGAATTAAAACAACAGTTAAACCAATTAAGTGGTGATAAAATTATTTTCAGTTTTTCTTACCCTTCTTTGTCTGCTCTGTTAATGGCTTCTGAAAGAAAAGACATTAAAGCCTTAATCTGTGATGGAGGTCCGTTTTCCCACCTTATCGCCGCTTCCTGGAGATTTTTCACTTATCATCTCCGAGTAAGTAATATTGTGTTAAAGTTTTATCTAGCAGGAAAAATGTATTTTGCTTTTTATGATAGATTCGCTTGGAAAAAAGTAAAAAATTTAAACCTTCCGCGGCATTTTTCCATTCTCAGTCTTCAAGGGGAAAAAGATCAATTAATACCCCCTATATTTATTAATGATTTTTTTCAGAAAATAAAAAATATAAAACCAATCGTGTGCCGCTTGCCAAACAGCTCTCACCTGGAAGGCTTAAAAAATGATAGGAAGCTATATGTTAAAACAGTTTTAAATTTTTTAAAAGAATTTTATAATAATGAAAGATGAAGAAAAATTATCAGGAACTGGATAAATATTATACTAATAAAAACACTGTTGAAAAGTGTCTTTCAAGACTATTAGCACAAATGCCGTTTTATGATTATATTATTGAGCCTAGTGCAGGCAACGGCGCTTTCTTAAAAAAAATCAAACATAACAATAAAATTGGTATTGATATACAGCCGGAAGATAAAACAATTATCAAATATGATTGGTTAAAATTCAGAATTGATCCTCAGTATAAAAAAGCTCTTGTTGTTGGTAATCCCCCTTTTGGTAAAAATCATTCTTTAAGTGATGCTTTTTTGAAGCATGCTTTTTCTTTCAGCAATGTATGTACTGTCGCTTTTGTGTTACCTAATACATATAATAAATATAACAGGCAGAAAATTATACCTGCTAACTGGAGAATAAAACATATAATGGATTTGGGAAAAAATTGTTTTACATTTAATGGTGAAAAGAGACATTCTCCTTGTTCTTTTTTCATATTAGATAAGTCAAAAGGAAAGGACTTAAGGGTGAATCCAAAAAAAATCAAGACAGATGATTTTACATTTTCAGAACTCCCTAATTCTGATTTTTTTATATTTGGAGCGGCTCCTCACAAAGTCATCAAGAAACCTCTAGCAAACAACAGAGGCTACTTTATAAAATCTTTTATAAATAAAAAGGAGCTGATACATCGGTTTCAAACTATGAAATGGAAAGGAAACTCCTGTGCCAATGGAGGGGTAGCCTGGTTCACTAAGCTGGAAATTGTTCAGCAATATAATAATACCTATTAAATGGGTTGACTGGAATCAAAAAACTTTTTTATTAAGGTAGGATGGCTTTTGATCATAAAACCTTAGAACTTAAGTGGCAAAAGAAGTGGGCGGAAAATCAATGTTTTAAAGCGGAAGTGGATTATAGCCGACCTAAATTTTATGCCTTGAGTATGTTTCCTTATCCTTCCGGTTCGGGCCTGCACATAGGTCATTTGGCTTCTTATACTCCCACGGAAATTATAGCCCGTTATAAAAGATGCCGAGGTTTTAATGTGCTTCATCCAATGGGCTATGATGCCTTTGGACTTCCGGCAGAGCAATATGCTATTCGCACCGGTATTCATCCCTCAATTATCACTCATCAGGCTATTGATAATTTTCGTCGGCAGCTTAAGTCTTTTGGATATAGTTTTGATTGGGACAGAGAAATTTCCACTTGTGAACCGGATTATTATAAATGGACTCAGTTCCTCTTTATTCAGTTTTTTAAGAAAAAGCTTGCTTATCAAAAAAAAGTGCCGGTGAACTGGTGTCCTGTTCTAAAAACTATTTTGGCTAATGAAGAAGTTGTTGAAGGTAAGAGTGAAGTGGGAGGTCATCCGGTTGTAAAAAAACCGATTAAGCAATGGCTTCTGTCTATAACAAAATATGCGGAAAGATTATTACAGGATTTAAAACTTCTTAACTGGCCGGAAAGAACAATAGAAGGGCAAAGAAACTGGATTGGAAAAAGTGAAGGAGCAAGAATCTTTTTCCCTATTAAAAGCGTTAATAAAACAGTGGAAATATTTACTACTCGCCCGGATACTATCTTTGGAGTGACCTTTATGGTGCTTTCTCCCGAGCACCCTTTAACAATGGAGGTGACTACAAAAGAACATAAAAAAACAGTTCAAGAGTACAAAGAAAAAGCCCTTCGTATTTCTGATGTAGATCGAAAGGCTGCGGAGAATAAAACCGGTGTTTTTACCGGTGCTTATGCTATTCATCCTTTTACAAAAGAAGAAATTCCAATATGGGTTGCAGATTATGTTCTTATGGATTATGGAACAGGGGCTATTATGGCTGTGCCGGCTCATGATGAGAGAGATTTTGAGTTTGCTAAAAAATTTAATTTATCAATTAAAAAAATTATGGAATGTGAAGAACTTCCTTTTACAGAAGATAGTTTACATATTCAGTCGGATTTTTTAAACGGATTAGATAAAAAGCAAGCCATTGAAAGAGCTATTCAGGAGGTGGAAAAAATTCAGTGTGGGAAAAAAGAAATTCAATACAAACTGAAAGATTGGATTTTTTCCAGGCAAAGATACTGGGGAGAGCCTTTTCCTGTTGTGCATTTTAAAGATCAAACAAAAGCTGTTGACGAAAGAGACTTACCTGTCACTCTTCCTGAAACGACTCATTATGAACCTTCGGAAGAGGGAGAGCCTCCATTAGCTCGTCATAAGGAATTTATTAATTTTATCGATCCTAAAACGGGAGAAAAAGGAAAAAGAGAAGACAGCACTATGCCTGGTTATGCGGCTTCTTCATGGTATTTTTTACGTTATACAGATCCTAAAAATGATAAAGCTCCTTTTGATTTTGAAAAGCAAAAATATTGGATGCCGGTGGATCTTTATGTGGGGGGTCCGGAGCATACAGTGGGGCATTTGCTCTACGCTCGGTTTTGGCAAAAATTTTTATACGATATGAAGATGGTGTCTCATAAAGAGCCTTTTAAACAATTAGTGCATCAGGGAATGATCTTAGGGGAAGACAGTCAAAAAATGTCTAAGTCTCGCGGCAACACCATCAATCTTGATCCTCTTAGGGATAAATATGGAGCTGACACAATCAGGGTTTATATTACCTTCTTAGGTCCTTTGGAAAAAGATAAGCCTTGGTCTTTACAGGGAATTGAAGGGAGTCGACGCTTTTTAGAAAGGGTGTGGAGACTTTGTTTTGACGAAAAAGGAAAAGTTTTGGCGGAACAAGGGGATGTAAATCATAGTATCAATTCTCTTCTTAATCACACTATTAAAAAGGTAACAGAGGATATTGAAAGCCTTAATTTTAATACGGCCATTAGTGCCATGATGATTTTAGTCAACGAGCTTTATAGAAAGCAAGTGAGAAATCACAAAGCATTAAGAACTTTATCTCAATTACTGATGCCTTTTGCTCCCCATGTTGCTGAGGAAATATGGTCCGCTTTGAGAGGGGAGGGTTTTGTTTCTCTTCACCCCTGGCCCACTTTTAAAAAAGAGCTGGTGCAGGAACAAAAGCGGATAATAGGAGTGCAGGTAAATGGGAAAACAAGGGGTTCTATTTCCTGTTCAACAAGTACCAGTGAAACAGAAGCTCTTAAAGCCGCTAAAGAGCAAAAAGCCGTGCAAAATGCTTTAAAAGGGAAAACAATTAAAAAAGTTATTTACAAAGTCGGCCGCATCCTGAATATTATCACTTAGTTACTTATGAAAAAAGATTGTTCATCAGGTCATTACTTAAAGTTATATTTTATAAGGATGATAAATAATGAAAAAAACAAGTGTAGTGCCATTTTCTCCTATAGAGAAAGTGGAAAAATGGACAATAGAGGAAAGCCTCAAAGCTTATGGGGTGGATGTATGGGGAGGAGATTTTTTTACTCTTAATTCCAATGGTCATGTGGAGATCACGCCTCAAGGTGCTGAAGGTCCTCATCTGGATCTTTATAAAATCGTAACAGAATTAGGAAAACAAAATGTTCGTTTGCCGGTTCTTATTCGATTTCCTGATATTATTCACTCTCAGATGAAAAAATTAAGTACCTGTTTTGATAAGGCTATACAGGAATATGGTTATCAAGGAAAATATCAAGGTGTTTTTCCCATTAAAGTTAACCAACAAAGTTATGTCATTAAAGACATTATTAAGTCCGGTGGATCTTATAACTTTGGATTAGAGGTGGGGAGTAAACCGGAGTTACTGATTGCTTTGGCTCTTTTGACGGAACCCGATCGAATTATTATATGTAATGGTTTTAAAGATGCGGAATATATTCAAACAGCGCTTCTTTCCCTCAAAGCAGGGATGCGTATTTTTATTGTAGTAGAGCGGTTAGAAGAGCTTAATATTATTTTAAAAACCGCTCAAAATCTAAAAGTGGAGCCTAATATTGGATTTAGAGTTAAACTCAATACCCAGGGAAATGGAAAATGGATGGAAAGCTCCGGCTTTAAATCCAAGTTTGGTCTTACAGCCAGTGAAATTGTTCAAGGGCTTGAAATTTTAAAAGAATATTCCGCCTTGGAGCATTTAAAACTTTTACATTTTCATATTGGCTCTCAAGTGCCTTCCATTCATCCTATTAAATCGGCCATTCGGGAAGCCGCCCGGACTATGACAGAACTTTATCAATTCGGGGTAAAAATTGAATACATGGATGTGGGGGGAGGTTTGGGAGTGGATTATGATGGTACAGGACAGTCCCACTCCTCCACCAATTATAGCACTCAGGAATATGTGAATGATATTGTCTATCACTTGCAAACAATATGTGATGAAAATAACAGCCCTCATCCTCATATTATTTCTGAATCCGGTCGTTTTATAGTGGCTCATAGTTCTCTTCTCGTTTTTAATGTAATGGATGCCAACCTCATTGAAAAAGATATGGAATCGGATTTTTTCTTTGATAAAAATTCAGGAAAAACAAATACTGCAAAAAACGCATTTCTTATAGAAGATAACACTCATGCTTTTGTAAAAGATCTTTATGAAATATATAAAGGTTTGGAAAAAAATCCTATTAGTGAGTCTTTTAATGATCTTATTGAAAAAAAGAAAGACATCCATCAGTTATTTATCTATGGAGTGTTGAATCTAAAAGAAGCCGCTTTAGCGGAAAATATTTATTGTGTTGCCGCCTCTCGATTAAAAAAACTGACAGAAGGGAAAGAAGATTATGAAGAAATTTTCCAGGTTTTGACAGATGAGTTGGCTGATATTTACTTTTCTAATTTTTCTGTTTTTCAAAGTTTGCCGGACTCTTGGGCTTTAGGACATTTGTTTCCTATTATGCCTATTCATCGTTTAGATGAAAAACCTATGCGTCGGGCAAGTCTTGCAGACCTCACTTGTGATTCGGATGGTAAAATCGCTCATTTTATGAACTATCAGCTTTGGAAAAATGAAAAACATTTAATGGTGCATTCTCTTAAAAAAGGAGTTCCTTATTATATGGCTGCTTTTTTAACCGGTGCTTATCAGGAAATTTTAGGTGACATGCATAATTTATTCGGGGATACGGACGCTATTCATGTCTCTATTAGTAAAAATGGCAATTACTCGGTGGATCATCATGTGGAAGGGGACTCTATATATGACATGCTTAAATATGTGGGTTATCATAAAAGGGATTTAATGGAGAAGCTGCATCAGAGAACAGAGGGAGCTGTATTAAATGGAAAGCTTTCCAGAGAGGAAGCCGGTAAATTACTTAAAAATTACTCCCAGGCTTTAGCCGGTTACACTTATTTAGGATAGTCTTGAGTATTTATAAAGAATCTTAAGAGGAAATATGGATATTATTATTATTGGACTTTCTGTTTTATTCTTCGTAGGGCATGCTCTTAGTTGGTTTTTCGTAAAAACTAAAGTTCCCGATCTTCTCATTTTAATTATTATTGGTTTTATTCTGGGTCCTACTGTTACAGGTCTTATTCAACCGGATATTCATTTAGGTCAGGCGGGGAAAGTATTATCTATTATAACTTTGATTATTATCCTTTATGAAGGAGGGCTTCATTTAAGTTTTAAAGATTTAATGGAATCTTCTTTATCAGCCCTTACTCTGTCTTTATTAAGTTTTTTCTCTATAACTGCTGTTACTACTATTGTATTACTTCCTGTTTTGCCTATCATGTTGGCTGTTTTAGTGGGTGTGGGTATCGGAAGCACTTCTTCCGCTATTGTTATTCCCATGGTGAAACCTCTTTCCGTTAAAAAACAAACAAAGACCGTGCTTTCTTTAGAGTCTGCTTTTACGGATGTCTTAACTATTGTAATTTTTTTGGGGCTTTTGGAATATCTCACTTCAGAGAGCAGTAGTGTTGGAAAATTTTTTACCAGTCTCGGTTTTACTCCTCTTTTGTCAGTAGGTATAGGAGTTGCTTCCGGTATTATATGGGCTTTTCTAAGGAAAAAAACAGAAGTGTCCAAACTGCCTTTTGCCGGAGAAGCGGGGGCTTTGCTCACTTATGGTGTTTTGGAGTTTATGTCTTTAAACGGAGCTATAGGGGTTTTAAGTCTTGGCTTTACTTTGGCTAATATTAATCTTTTTCCCAAAACTTTAAGAAATACTTTAGAAGATAAACCGGTGTCTTCCGGTGAGCTTACTATTTTAAGTGCAGTGACTTTTTTATTACGTACTTTTTTCTTTCTCTATTTAGGTTTATTAATTCAAATCAAAGGCTTTTCTTCTGTCTTCTGGGCACTTTGTTTAACAGCTCTTATTTTTATTACTCGTTATCTCTCTATTCGCTTGGTATTTAAAAGTGAATATTTTTCCAAATTGGATGCTATTACGGCTACAGCTATGGGACCTAGAGGGCTGGCTTGTGCTGTGCTGGCTACTTTGCCTTTGCAAAGGGGACTGGAGCAAGGGGAGTGGATTCAAAATTTGATTTTTGCCGTGATCCCTCTTTCTATTTTAGCTACTTCTGTATGTGTGTCTTTAGCGGAAAAGGAATGGTTTGAAAGAAAAATATATTCTTTGTTCAAAAATTACCCGGAAGAGGAAGGATCGGAGGAAAGTGATCCCACTATTGAACCGGTGACGGAGGAAACTTCAATTTTTAGTAGTGAAGATGATAAATCATCCGAAGAAAAATCTCCGGATGATGAAGATAAGAAAATCTACTAATGAAATTTTCAAACTAGATATATTTATATCTCTGATTTTTGAGCATCTGTAACATTCGGGTATTCAGATATGTTATTTATCATGTTTGCATAATTTATAGCCTCTTCCAAAATTCCCTGAAGCCTCATTAAAGAGAAGTTTAATAGTTGATCAGGAAGTAAAGCTTTTTCAGGGTCTTCTCCTATTTTTCTAGAAGAGATGCTGTTTTTTGTAAAACAGGAGTAAGCTTGTCTCGCCATCTCTTTTTGTTGCTCTTCCGTTGAGTAGCCTATAAATGAACTACCAGGGCTATAAGGATCTTTACAATGAGATAATTCTGCCAGATGTACATATAAACTTGAAGCTATGCCGTTATCTTTTTCGTTTTCTGCTTCATCGTATGTTGTGTATCCTTCTAGTATGGCATTAATGGTTTGTAAATTTTCCGGATTCATAAAATCTTTAACCCAATTCTTACAAGTTTCAATTTGTTCTCTTGTTTTCAATGTATCTGTATCCGCTGCGCAATCTTTTAAGTTGAAGTGGTTTATTAAATCTCTTAAACCGTTTTCTAACTCTGCTATGTGTATTTTGTCATGTAATTCGTGATCTGAGTGTTCCATAAAATATTTCTCCCGTTTCTTTCCAAAGTGTAAAACCATATCCGCCCAATAGTTCAGTTCAAAGATCATACTTTGAAATACTCCTCTTGGCAGATCTACAGAATATTCTTGTACTTTGTATAGAGACAGACGATTATTTCTACTACGTTTATTTTGAGCTCTGTGAACTATACCTGCATCTATAAAATCTTCCTTAGAGAAAACAGATATTTGCTCCCATATTGATATGGATGTATCGGAATCATTCTGAGCGAACATTGGACTATCTATATTTATTTCTTTTCCATCATTTCGGAATAAAGGTTTCATAAAATCGTATTCCATCATTCTTTTATATTCCCGATCGGCGGCCCATATAAAAAGTTCTCGATAAGGTGCTATGTTCTGTTTCCACCAGGTATCAAACTCTTCTACAGAAGAAATACCTTCTTTATTAATATGATCTTGAACTAAAAATAAAAGGTTAGAATATTCCTTGTCATTTACTATAATAGGTCTTGGAATATCGTAGATATTTTCCACCACTCCATGAGTATTTTGGCTATGTATACCACTGCAAATTTCTTTTCTTGTTCTTTCATCTGTGCTAACTATACGAGGAGGGTAGAAGGCAAAAGAAAAACCAGATCTCGGGCGATTAAAAACAGGAATTTGATTTATAATATCATCCATTTGCAGACCAGGGAATCGATCTTCAAATATTTGAGTTAAAATAAGTTTACCATGACCGATAGTACCTCTTATTATATTGCCAATCATATTACCCATCATTCCGAATATACCTTCTTCTTCTGAAAAGGATTCCTCTAAGGAGGACTGACCTTTTTTAATATCTTCAATAGATTGAAGAAGTTGTATATGTTCTTCTCCTTGTAACTCCGGTCCACAAATCGCAGAAGCGATTAAAAAGTCCATCACGTTAGGAGTGCGTAAGTTTTGTAACTGAGAAGGATGATAATCCACCTCGCTCAGTTTTTCTCTTACTTTGTATCGTTCGTTCATATCAACCACTAAGTCCATTCCCCGGACTTTAGGTTTTATTTGGTAAGCGTCTGCATATAACTGAGCAAAAATGTTATCTTCACCCACTTGGACGAAAGTGCTATACACTTCTGCAGGTATTTCTTCGTTTCGTTGTTTGTCTCGTATTTCTGCTGACAAATAAAATGTTGCACCCTTTTTTGATGATTTTTCTATCTCTAGAATTTCGTTTAAATATTCCACTCCAGCGGCCAATACTCTGTTTCTTAAAGCAATATTAATTTTTTCTTCAACTTTATTTTCATCTAAATACGCTGAACTTATTAACACTTCTTGTTTTAAGTCTTTTACAAATTGTTCTATTTCCGTAAGGGGTAGTTCCCAGGAGATCAACCAACTATTAATCACATTTTCATAATCCGGGGAGCTGCTATCTATAGAAAAAATCTCCAGTAATCCTTTAAGATACCAGGATAAAAAGCTTGTTTCTTCTTCTCTTTCGATCTGTAAACTGCGGGCTAAACAACTAAATTGGAAATTAAAAGAATCTTCTGAACATTGTGGTAAGTTCAATTCATAGTGGAAGGTACTTGCTTTACTTGCTGCATCAACCGTCTGCAATTGTAATAGGCGGAAAAATTGGAGAACAGTCATTATTTGTGTTTCTATATCTTGTTGTGTTTCTATATCCTTTGCTTTACTCATTACTTCTCTAAAGTTGGAAAGAGTTGTTTCCAAGGATGTAAGATAATTATTAAGAAAGTCAGTTGTATTTAAAGTGTTTTGTAATATTTCTTCTCTAATAGCTCTTCGGGCTGTTCTATAATCTTCTCCATAAAAAGGCTGCAAAGGTACATTAGGATCCTGAGCGGAAAATAAAGCATGTGATATAAAATGACGATTTTCCCACCATTTGGTAGAAGTGAGCCAACCGTTATTTATTTTTATAGGTTTTAAAAAACGGTCTGGCGAATGAGATACAATATTTACTTCTAAATCTTCCGGTGCTTCCATTGATTCTTGTTCTAAATAATCTTCTAGTTTTTGTTGCATATTACGAAAAGCAATAAAAGCCTTACCTTCCGTGAAAAAAGTTATAGAACTTGCTTCTTTGTATTCATTAAGGTTGTTATCTTTTACCGGAGTGTATACCAATTCTAATATATCTTCTTCTTTCTCCAGAACATCTGTAATATGAATCTGGTTGTCATCTATAAATAAGGAGTTACCTTTTAAGGCTTTAAGGTCTTTATTTTTATATAGAGATTCTGTATTCTGAACATGGATAATAAGTGAATTATCATTCCATATATAGTGTCCAGGAGTAGGTACAGACTTTCCACTCTTATTCCAAGTGCCTAAATTGACTTTTTCAAGTGTTGTGTCACCAAGATATTTTACTTCATTAAACCGGTTACTGTCCTTTTTTGATAAAAAGAGATTTCTATATATATTATATGCTAAATCAAAAGAACCTAGAGCGTTGGAAACATATAAAAACCAACTCTGGTGAGCCATGGAAGCCATCTGCATCTTGTATTGCCTCCATCGATTGAAACTATCTGATGCGTAGTGTATGGAATAAATACTATTATGGTATTCACAATCTTTGTTCTCTGTATCTTTGCAATGTCGCCAGGGAGTGGAATGCTCTACATCATGATGTTTTATAAAATTTTCCATACTATATGCCAATCCGTCCGCTTTTTGGCCTTCTCCCCACATCCAATCCCATAAGTGATGAGTAAAAAGTTGTTCTATTTCCATAAAGGCATATAAATTAATAAACCGGAAAGCTAACATTCCACTTTTAAGAAAAAAAGTACCGGGAATAATAAGAGTAATTAAACTGGCTGCTTTCACAAGACCGGTTGCACTAGCTATAGTTATACTGACTCTTGGTAAAAAAGGAGTGTAAATAAATTTTCCCGCACCCCTTTTCCCTATTTTAAATAATCCTCGAACAAGCGCATGAGAAAGTGTGGCGGCAGTTAACATAGAGGCCAAACCTGGTGCCCAGGAAAGAGCTGTATGTCCCAGTTCATTCCAGGCGCCACTGCATGCTAATGCGGCATTTTCACTAGACATGCCCTCATCTCTACATCTTTTAAAGTTAGGGTTATGACTATATAGATTGTAAATTTCGTGCACTATATTAGAAGCTAAAAGACCAAAAGACATTCCAATTTGTCCGGCAAAACCATTTACTATTCTGACTCTTTTTCCAATCTTTGCTTGGGTTTGCTGATGATTATAGATGTTAGTTTGAGTGGGAGAGCTTTGTATTTTATTTCTACGGGTTTCTAGTGCTTTACTTGCCATAGGTCCACCAATGGCACCTGTTACTTTGGAATAAAGATGGCTTGACGCTCCACTAGCCAAGACAAAGCAGAAAAAACTGAATATTCCAATAGGAGATGTGAGTTGATCGTTAATAAAAGCTTCCAGCCATCTGGGGTCTGTTTTTCCACCCTTCATTAACATATCTGTTTGGGCTTTACGATATATGCTAGCTCCTATAGCTGCATAAAAAACCATCGCTTCTACAGGAAAACCTTTAACCTGATTCCACATTCTGGGAAGTAGGGTTGTTCTTTGTCTCGTATGTGGATCTATCGGATACAAGCCGTCTGTAATTTGTTTATCAATGGTTTTTTGCATTAATACAAACTGTTTTAAGGCTTCAACTCTCTCCGGATTTTTCTCTAACTCCTCCGGACTGAATCCATTTAAGTATTCCTTATCTTCTCTGGAATCAGCAGTTTCAATGGTAACTTCTCCATGAATATCTTTTTCATTAGGATTGGAAGTGGACTCTGTATTGGGTACGGAAGCTGTTCTATTAGTTTCAGTAGTAGATTCTTTATCAGCTTCGGGAATGGGTTCTGTATTGGAGTTAATAACTGATTCTGCATCGGATCCGAAAGTACGTTCTCTGTCTCTTCTCTCTGTTCTGTGTCTTGCTTTTATTTCTTTTATTTCTTCTCTGTGTCTTGCTTTTGTTTCTCTTCTTTCTTCTCCTCTTGTGTTGTCTCTCTCTGTTCTGTGTCTGTCTTTTATTTCTCTTCTTTCTTCTTTGTGTCTTGCTTTTATTTCTTTTCTCTGTCTTTCTTTTTCTTTAGCTTCCAGAGTTAAGTGTATAATAGAAACTCTTTCACTAAGCTGTAGTTCGGATTCATTAGCTTGTGGTTCATTAGAAAAAGAATTATTTCCTCCAATGATTAATGTGAAGATCACAAAATATCTAAATATCATTGAAAAGTATTTATGCATAATTTAGTAACTCCTTTTACTTAACTGTTAATCACTTCAAACAACTGATTTAAATTTGTTGCTCAGTATAGGAGAATCCGGAGAAAAATAAATGTATTTTTATCTCGGGTGAAATAATTTCATTATTGTTTAATAGTTAAATATTGAACTTATTTTTATAGTAAATAAATTTTACAGTTGTTTAAACTTCATACAGTGTATGAATTTGCCTTATTAAATAAAGTATAAGTGACTAAGATTAAAGAAACTTTTATAAAGGTGAAAAACAAATATTAAAATTATGTTAAGATCTTTATTTAGCTTAAAATGATAATTTAAAGATTATGTAAAACATAATAGCTTCTAATGTATGAATATTTACTGGATTCTGAATCAAGTTCAGAATGACAGGGTCAAGTTCAGAGTGACATTATAAAAAAGCTTGAAAAATGTATCCGGTCAATATAATCACTTTTAAATGGTAACACTTTTTAAAGAAAATAAATTATGAACAATCGCATTCACATTAAAAAATTTGGTGGTACTTCCGTAGGTTCTATTGAGAAAATTGAAAGGGTAGCCGAGCGTATTGCCAAAGATAAACTTCAGGGGCAAAATCCCGTAGTTGTTGTTTCCGCTATGTCTGGAGAAACCAATCGTCTTGTCGGTCTTGCGAAACAGATAGGACCGGCTTGTAAAGGAATGGCTTATGATATGTTACTTGCTTCAGGAGAGCAGGTGAGTGTATCTCTTTTAGCCTTAGCTTTAGAAAAAAGAAATATCAAGGCTACACCGCTTTTAGCTCATCAGGTGGGTATTAAAACAGATGCGCTTTTTTCCCGTGCCCGCATTCAGGAAATCAATACGGAACAAATAGAAGATTGCTTAAAGGACGATCATATTCCACTAGTGGCTGGTTTCCAGGGAGTTACTAATGGAAATACTATTACCACTTTGGGAAGAGGAGGTAGTGATACCACGGCGGTGGCTTTAGCAGTGGCTTTCAAGCAGTCTGAATGTGAGATTTTTACGGATGTGCCGAAGGTATATACGGCCGATCCTCGCTTAATAGAGAAAGCTATGCAAATTCCAAAACTCAGTTTTGAGGAAATGATGGAAATGTCTTCCCTGGGAAGCCGGGTTTTACATTGTCGTTCTGTGGAAATAGCGGCAAAATATAAAATTAGAATTCATGTTCGTTCTAGTTACGAAGAAACAGAGGGGACTTGGATTGTACCGAAGGAGGAACTTATGGAAAATCCACTAGTGTCTGCTGTTACTCATGACATGAAAACAGTTATTATTAAAATGTATCCTGTTCCTAGTGGGACAGCATTTATCAGTCAGCTTTTTACAGCTTTGGCTGAGAATAACATTTCCATTGATGTTATCTCTCAAAGCTATAATAAAGAGGGTCAGCGGTTGGCTTTTTCCATTTCAGATGAGGACTTGGAAGAAGCAAAAAAAATCATGTATAAAATGATAGAACCGGAAAAAGTAACAGTTATTGAAAATCTGGCAAAGTTGTCTATTGTAGGGGTGGGAATGGCCAATCATCCGGGAGTGGCTGCGCGTTTTTTTAAAGCTTTAAATAAAATGAGTATGGATGTGCATCTTGTGACCACTTCAGAAATTAAAATCAGTGCTATTATTGATAAACAACACCTTTCTCAAGCCGCAGAAGCCATCCATGAGGAATTTAAACTAGGAAATGCTCATGCCCTTTGAATATGAAAGAGATAAGCTTTTTTTAATTCAAGGAAAGAAAAAACACAATCTACTTTCTTTAGTTCAAAAAACCGGCACTCCTTTTTATTTATATGATCTTACAGGTCTTGTTGAGAGAGTAAAATTTTTTAAAAAACACATATCTCCCGCTCATTTACATTATGCTATGAAAGCTAATTCCCATCCTGAGATATTAAAGACTCTTTTAAAAGAGGGAGCGGGAGTGGATGTAGTTTCCGGTGGAGAGATTAAACTAGCCTTGGAAGCGGGTTTTAGTGGTCAACAAATTGTTTTTTCCGGAGTTGGAAAAACCAGAGAAGAAATAGAACTGGCTCTTAAAGCGGATATTTTACAGTTTAATGTGGAAAGTGCGCCGGAACTGGAAAGAATCGCTAAAACTGCTGCTGATATGAGTAAAAAAGCCAGAGTGGCTTTTCGTATGAATCCGGATATAAACATTGATACTCATCCTTATATTAAGACCGGTTTAAGAGAACATAAATTTGGCTTGGAGCCGGAGCAACTACCTAAATTAAAAAGTATTTTAAAAGAATATTCCTCTCATTTAAGTCTTCATGGATTAACTTTACATATTGGTTCTCAAATTCATGATTTAAAACCTCTAAAATCCGGTATATTAAAGATCAAATCTCTTTATGAGG